>JBAPWU010000690.1:0-6789 GCA_049283855.1 Kineosporiaceae bacterium | reverse complement strand
GGGCGGGGACGACCAGCGGGATCACCACGAGGTCGTGGCGGCGCACCCGGCGGCCGGTCAGCCACCAGGTCAGCGGCCGGTCCCAGCGCAACGGGTACGTGGTGCTCGCAAAGGGCGGAGCCTCGGCGACGCCGCCCGGCACCGACTGCTCCCCCGGGTAGAGCCGGCGGGGATAGAGCCGCGCCCAGGAGATCAGCTCCACCTCGTGGCCGGCCTCCGCGAGCCGGTGCGCGAGGTGCGTGGTGTGCGCCGCCACCCCGCCCTTGTGCGGGTGGGTCGGCCCGACGACGGCGATCCGCACCGGGGCTCAGCCGTCGCGGGAGGGCAGCAGGTGCGTGCGCACGTCGGCCTGCATGTCACCACGCGAGCGCACCACGAGGTCGGCGAGCAGGGCCATCGAGGCGATGATCAGCGCGGACAGGACCAGCAGCACGGTGCTGGCCGGGAAGTAGAACGGGTGCCGCACCATGTCGACCACCCCCTTGACCAGCCCGATCAGCAGCAGCCACAGCGCCGGCGGCATCAGGACCTTGAGCGGGTCGAAGTACATCACCATCCGCAGCACCTGGAGGATGTAGCGATAGGCGTCCCGGGTGAAGTGGAACTTGGACGTCCCGGCCCGCTTGGCGTAGTCGATCGGCAGGTACTTGATGTCGTGCTGGTTCGACAGGAAGGCCAGGGTGATCGTGGTGACGCAGCTGAACCCGGCCGGCAGCAGACGCAGGTAGGGCAGCGACACGCTGCGCCGGAAGGCCCGCAGCCCGGAGTTCAGGTCGGGGATCCGCTGGTTGCTCAGCCGCTCGGCGATCTTGCGGATGAGCCACTTCGCGGGCAGCCGCAGCCATTTGTGGCTGCCCTCCTCGCTGGTGCGGGCGCCGACCACCTGGTCGTAGGTCGGGTCGTCGAGCAGCACCTGGACCAGCTCGGGGATCCGCTCGTTCGGGTAGGACATGTCGGCGTCGGTCCAGACCACGATCTCGCCGCGGGCCAGCTGGGTGCCGATCCGGCGCACGGTGCCCGACCCGCCGTTGCGCCGGAAGGCGATCACCTGCACGTGCGGGAACCGCGCCTCGTTCTCGCGCAGCACCTCCAGCGTGCCGTCCGTGCTGGCGTCATCGACGGCGAGCACCTCGTAGGTCAGGCTCGACGCGTCGAGCGCATCAGTGATCCGCTCCAGCTCGGCGACCACATGGTCGCGTTCGTTGAAGCAGGGCAGGACGACGCTGACCTGCGGCGTCGCGGTCCGGGTGTCGAGGTCGGTCTCCATCGCACCCGCGAGGCTACCGTGGCGACCAGTGCCGGTGAGCCACCTCTCACGGTCCCTGCCAGGGAACACCTCAGGCACGTCGCCCACCCAGATCGAGCCCAGGTCAGGGACGACGACCAACCTGTCGCGTGGGAGGCGACAGGGTTCTTCGGCGCAGATACTCTTTACAGACTGTAGATATAGTTGACACAGTGACGAAATATCGTCACTGTGGGCAGGTGGACCTCACATCGCCCCTGCATTCGATCGCGCCCGGACTGCACTCGGCAGTTCTCGAGGTGCTGGCAAGAACGGAGTCGGGCCTGAGCGCAAGCCAGATCGCCCGGCTGTCCTCACACGGCACACGCGCCGGGCAGTTGCCGGTGCTCAAGCGCCTGGTCGAGCACGGCCTGGTCAGGGCAGAACCGGCCAATACCGGCTTTCTCTACCGACTCAACCGTGAGCACGTACTCGCCCCCGCGATCCTCGCCGCGGCCTCGGTACGCCGCGAGATCCTCGACCGGCTGGCCGCGGCCGTTCAACGGCTGCTACCCACTCCCGTGCACGCCTCCCTCTTCGGCTCCTTCGCCCGCGGAGCTGCCGGCGCGCACAGCGACCTCGACCTGCTCCTGGTGACCGACGACAACCTCGACATCTGCAGCCCCGCGTGGACCAGCCAGATCCAGGGGCTCGAGGAACGGGTGCTGGCCTGGACAGGCAATCGCCTGGAAACGCTCACCTTCACCAGAACACGGCTGTCTGAGGTCGTCGCACAGCGCGAACCCATCGTCTCCTCCTGGCTGGCCGACTCCCTCACCCTGCACGGGCCGAGTATCGAAGCACTCATGGCCGACAGCGCCACGAAGACAGCTCGCCGATGAGCCCGAAGAAGCTGTCGGCGCGTACCGGCGACACGAGTCAAGCACGCAGCAGGCGCAGGATCGCAGCGAAGCACCTCGAGGTGGCCGACCTCATCGCCAGCGAGGACGGAACAGCCATCAATGTCTGCGTCGGTCTGGCGGTACTCGCTGGCATCGCTGCCGGCGACGCGGTCTGCCTGGCCGCCACCGGCGAGCGCTATGCCGGCGTCGACCACGCGGCAGCAGCCGAGCTCCTACGACGGGTCGACGCGAGACTCGGTGCCCGCCTGTCGACCCTGGTGGGGCTCAAGCCGGGCAGCCACTATGGGCATGCCCTCCTCGACGCGAAGGATCGCGCTGCAACACTTCGCGCAGCCCACACGCTGGTCGATGCAGCAACCGAGCGCACCACCTGATCCACCTGGGCACGACGATGGAAGCACCCCCGCGCCACCAGCCTCAGAGGTTGGACAGGGCAGCGGCATACACCTTCGGGATGTCGGCGGCCGACGGTGCCTTGTACGAGGCCCCCTTGGTCACCCGGGCGATCTTCGCCAGGGTCTCCTGGTCGGCGTCCGGGCCGTAGGCGATGGTGATGATCCGCACCTGCTTGCCCTGCCCGAAGCTTGCCACCCGCGTCAGCAGATCACCCAGGCTCAGGCCGCCCACGGCGTCGTTCCTGCCATCGGTCAGCACCACGACCGCGTTGATCCGATCCTCCCGGTAGCGCTCGAGCACGGCGCCGTAGGCGGCGGAGATGCTGTTGTACAGGCCGGTGTCCCCCCGCGGTGACAACCCCTTCACGGCGGTGGCCAGCGCCTGCCGTCTCGACACCCCCCGCACGGCTTGCGCCATGGGCCCGACCTCGACCAGCGACCGGTAGTCGATCGTGCCGCGGACGCCGCCGGAGAAGGACCACAGGCCCACCTCGTCCTGGTCGGTGAACAGGTCCAGCGCCGTGGTCACCGCCTGCTGGGCCGCCGCGAGCTTGGTCTGCTGGGAGCCGGGGATCCGGTTCGCCATCGACCCGGACACGTCGATCAGGTTGATCACGTTAGCGGTCTTGCGCAGCTGGGACCAGCTGTCCAGGATGCTCGCGGTGACCGCCGCCGAGGGCGGCTCGAGCACCTTCTTCGGCTCGGCGGCAAGCACTCCCAGGCTCTCCCCGGTGCGCGGGCCGGCCACTCCGGCGGCGTTGCGGAAGTGACCGTCCTGCCAGCGGGTCTGTACCGCGGCACTGAGCAGGTAGGCCAGGAACGCCTCGGCCGCAGCGCGTTTCGGCGCGGTCACCCACGGCGCGCTGAGCACGGCGTAGGGGTGGTCGGCGATGAAGGTGCCCTCCTTCGGGTACACCGCGACCAACGGCACCTTCGGGGCCGGACGGGTACCGACCGCCGTCGGGTCGGCCGTCGGGTTGCCCTCGTTGTAGGCCGCAACCAGGTTCTCCTCGGTCACCAGGGCCGAGATGTAGGACAGCGCCTGGCCGGCGTCGTCGGCGCGGAGCCAGTCGGTCTGGAAGCTCGCCGTGTTGTCGCCGTAACGGGCCACGGACTGCTCCACGCCGGCGACGAAGCGCCGGGTGGCCGGGAGGGCCACGTCCGCCTCGGTCAGACCGGACACCTTGTTCACCGCCGCATAGTAGGTCGCGACCGTGCCCTCCAGACCGGCGTGGGAGAAGTTCGGGTTGGTCTTGCCGAGGCTGAACCGGCCCCACTCGGGGTGCCCGTACGCCCCCCACCCCTCGCGATCCGCGGCCAGGGTGAGCAGGTCCGACCAGCCGATGGGCTTGTCCGGCCAGCCGAGGGCGGTGGCCATCGGCCGCGGCATGGCCACGACCATCGGCGAGGCCGCGATGTGCGGAACGCCACGGGGCGCGGGGATCAGGCTCGACCGCTGGGCCGCGGCGAGCCGGGACTCGAGCAGGGGCAGCCAGATCGAGCCGGTCGGCGACCACACATCCGGCGGGGGGCCGTCCACGGCCTTCCACCCGGTCGCCAGCGCCGTGGCGCTCGCACCGGAGGCCTTGGGCACGATCGACACCATGACGCAGCGGCCCTCGGCGTCCGCGCCGCCGCCGGCCGAGAAGTCGGCGGCGAACCGGGTCATCGACGCGGCCTTGTCCACCGAGGACGCCACGACGAGCGGGGTCGCGGGCCCGGTGCAGGCGCTGCCGGCCTGGGCGGCGGAGCTCCGGTTCAACCGCGAGGCGGCGACCAGGCCACCGACCCCGACCAGCAGCAGGCCGAGCGCACCGGCCACGACGCGCCGGCGACGACGCCGCCGACGCCGCGCGGCCAGCACCTCGGCGAAGTTCGGAGGTACCGGAAAAGACACCATGCCTGCCACCCGACCCGCCTGCACCCCCGAATGGGCATCGGCGCTGGGCCGCATCATGCCCGTCGCCGCACACAGCCACAAGCCGCTCCCACACGGCCCGGGCAACCCCC
The DNA here is from genome assembly GCA_049283855.1 of Kineosporiaceae bacterium. Classification (GTDB taxonomy): domain Bacteria; phylum Actinomycetota; class Actinomycetes; order Actinomycetales; family Kineosporiaceae; genus JADJPO01. The sequence goes on along the minus strand of JBAPWU010000690.1, from coordinate 2,236 downwards.
ACCGACCCGGCGAGTGACCTACCGTGAGCGGGTGCGCCCCGGAATCGAGACCACCCACCTGTCCCCCGACGTCCGCCCGCAGGACGATCTGTTCGGGCACGTCAACGGCGGCTGGCTGGCCACCGCCCAGATCCCCGCCGACCGCGGCCGGTACGGCGCCTTCGACATGCTGCGCGAGGCCAGTGAGCAGGCCGTGCGGGCGCTGGTCGAGCAGGCGGCTGCGGTGTCCGAGCAGGACGGCGACGACGGCACGGCCACCTGGCGGGTGGGCGCCCTCTACCGCAGCTTCATGGACACCGCTCGGGTGCACGACCTCGGCCTGTCGCCGGTGCTGCCCGAGCTGCAGCAGATCGCGGCCACCCGCACGGCGGCGGACGTGCTGCGCACCGGCGCGCAGCTGCAGCGGCACGGAGGGCCCGGGCTGATCGACGTCTGGGCCAGCGCGGACGCCGGCGACCCCGACCGGGCGATCGCCTACCTGAACCAGGGCGGGCTCGGGCTGCCCGACGAGGAGTACTACCGGGCCGAGCAGCACGCCGACGTCCGCACGGCCTATGTCGCCTACCTGGAGCGCCTGCTCACCCTGGCCGCGCCGGCGCTGGCCGAGGCGGGGCTCGACCTCGGCGCCGACGCGCCGCAGCGGGTGATGGACCTGGAGACCGCCATCGCCCGGGCCCACTGGGACCGGGTGCGCGCCCGGGACGCGGTGGCCTCGTACACCCGGCTCACCCACGCCGAACTGGTCGAGGCCACGCCCGGATGGGACTGGTCCGCCTGGGCGCAGGGCCTGCAGGTCCCACCGGCCGCGCTCGAGCGGGTCGTCGTCCGCCAGCCCGACGTGCTGGCCGCGATGGGCCGCCTGCTGTCCGGGCGGCCCGTCGCCGACTGGCGGGCCTGGCTCACGACGGGCCTGCTCGGTGCCGTGGCGCCCTACCTCGGCGACGACCTGGTCGAGCTGCGGTTCGACTTCTACGGCCGCACCCTCAGCGGAGTGCCCCAGCTGCGCGAGCGCTGGAAGCGGGGGGTGGGGCTGGTGGAGTCGCTGGTCGGGGAGGACGCGGGCCAGATGTACGTGGCCGAGCACTACCCGGCGCGGGCGGCCGAGCGGATGGACGCGTTGGTGGCCAAAGTGATCGAGGCGTTCCGCCTCCGGATCGGCGCCCTGGACTGGATGGGCGAGCAGACCCGGGCCCGGGCCCTGGAGAAGCTCGCCGCCTTCCGGCCCAAGATCGGCCGTCCGGTGCGCTGGCGGGACTGCTCGGCGTTCCTGGTGGACCCCGGCGACCTGCTCGGCAACGTGCGCAGGGGCCACGCGGTGGAGACCGACCACATGATCGCCAAGATCGGCAGGCCGGTCGACCGGGACGAGTGGCTGATGACACCGCAGACCGTCAACGCGTACTACCACCCGATGCTGAACGAGATCGTCTTCCCGGCCGCGATCCTCCAGCCGCCGTTCTTCGACGTCGAGGCGGACGACGCGGTCAACTACGGCGGCATCGGCGCGGTGATCGCGCACGAGATCGGGCACGGGTTCGACGACCAGGGATCGCGCTACGACGGCACCGGCGCGCTGAACGACTGGTGGACGGCGCACGACCGGGAGGCGTTCGACGCCCGCGCCCGGCAGCTGATCGCCCAGTTCGACGCCCTGGCGCCGCGGGAGGTGCCGGACGGCCGGGTCAACGGCGCCCTGACCGTCGGGGAGAACATCGGCGACCTGTGCGGGCTGGAGCTGGCCCTGGCCGCGTACCGGCTGGCCGGTGGCGGGGAGCCGCTGGACGGCTGGACCGCCGAGGAGCGCTTCTTCCTCGGCTGGGCCCAGGTCTGGCGCACGATGACCCGGCCGGAGGAGGCGAGGCGGCTGCTCGCCGTCGATCCGCATTCACCACCGGACCTGCGCGCGAATCTGGTCCGCAACGTCGACGCCTTCCACGCCGCGTTCGGCACCGGGGAGGGGGATCGCCTGTGGCTGGCCCCCGACGACCGGGTGCGCATCTTCTGACGGCCCCGGTCCGACCCCGGCCGGGGGCCGCTACGCGACCACGGCGGTCCAGACCTCGATCACGAGCCGGGCGCCGTTCGGCGGTCGGCGGGTGAGCAGTCTGCGGTCCTCGACCGTCTCCAGCCGGACGACGCGACGCGCCGCGGCGGACGCCCCCGACACCCGGCCACCTGTCGCCGCCCCGAGAGCCCTTTGCGCGGCAACGCCGTCCTCCTGGGCGGTGAGCAGCAC
>JBAPWU010000689.1:0-1907 GCA_049283855.1 Kineosporiaceae bacterium | reverse complement strand
GCTCGCACCCGACCTGTGCCGGGCCTACCTCGACGTGGCGTCCACCGGCAGGGCGACCGCGCAGATGCTCGACCTGCTCGCGGCGTCCAGCCCGGCGCGGGTCCTCCCCCGGATCAGTGCACCCGCGCTGATCGTGCAGGGTGAGGCCGACTCGCTGTTCCCGCTCGGCGAGGGCGACGCCAACGCCGCGGGGATCGCCGCGACCGGCACCCCGGTCAAGGTGGTCTGGACCGGGGGCGGCCACGACGGCGGACCCGACGAGCGGGATCGGCTGCGCGCGCTCACCCTGGCCTGGTTCGACCACCACCTGCGTGGTGTCGGTGCCGCCGACACCCGGTTCGAGGCGACCGTCGGTGCGGCGGCGATCTCGTCGGCCGACAGCAACCCCGAGCCCCTGATCAGGGTCGCTCCCGCAGCGCCCGGGGTGAACGCCGGCGCCGGCGCCGTGGTCCGGCAACGGATTCCCCTGCACGGGGCCGAGCAGGGAATCGTCTCCCCGGCGGGTGGCTGGCCGGCAGCCGTCACGGCGCTGCCCGGAGCCGGGATCGGTGGCCTGTCGGTCTCCGCCGTCGGCGGCAGCCTGGCCAGCCCTCCGGGGCAGGTGGCGACCTTCGACTCCGAACCGCTGACCTCCACTGTGCGCCTGGTCGGGGCCGGCTCGGTGCGGCTGCGGGTGTGGTCGAGCACCCCGGAGGCCACGCTGTTCGTCTCCCTGCAGGACGTCTCGCCGTACGGGCCGGTCCGCCTGCCCGGTGGGCTGGTCAGCCCGGTCCGGGTCGGCGCCGTCCCGGCCGGGGGCAGCGAGATCACCGTGCAGCTGCCCGCCGTGGTGCGCGACATCGCGACCGGTCATCGGCTCCGGGTCGCGGTCAGCGCCACCGACCAGGCCTACGCCCTCCCGGTGGACGCCCGCCGCTACCGGGTGGCCCTGGCCGAGGGCGACGTGGTGGTGCCCACCGTGGCCATGGCCGTGCTCGACGCCGGAGGGCTCACCCGGCTGCTTCCATGGGCGCTGGGGCTGCTGGTCGCCGCCGGGCTCGTCGCCGGTGCCGCCCGGTGGCGCGGACGGCGGGTGGCCCAGCTCGCGCCGTCCGCCGAACTGGCCGAGGTACCGCTCGCGGTGACCGGCCTGGGCAAGACCTACCCGAACGGCTTCCGCGCCGTCCGGGATGTCTCGATGCGGGTCGAGCAGGGCTGGGTGCTGGGCCTGCTCGGGCCGAACGGTGCCGGCAAGACCACCGTGCTGCGGATGCTGATGGGGCTGATCCGCCCCGGGGAGGGCGAGATCCGGGTGTTCGGCCACCTGGTGACCCCCGGCGCACCGGTGCTGTCGCGGGTCGGCTCCTTCGTCGAGGGGCCCGGGTTCCTGCCGCACGTCAGCGGGCTGGACAACCTGCGGCTGTTCTGGGCATCGACCGGTCGCCCGGGCGAGCAGGCCCGGTTCGACGAGGCGCTGGAGGTGGCCGGACTCGGCGAGGACGTGCACCGCACGGTGCGCACCTACAGCCAGGGCATGCGTCAGCGGCTGGCGATCGCCCAGGCCATGCTCGGCCTGCCCGACCTGCTGGTGCTCGACGAGCCGACGAACGGGCTCGACCCGCCGCAGATCCGGGAGATGCGCGAGGTGCTCACCCGGTACGCCGCGACCGGTCGCACCGTGGTGGTCTCCAGCCACCTGCTGGCCGAGGTGGAGCAGACCTGCAGCCACGTGGTGGTGATGCACCAGGGGTCGGTGGTGGCAGCCGGGGTGGTCGCCGACCTGGTCGGCTCGGCGACGGCACTGGTGGTCGACGTCGACGACCCGGCCCGCGCCGCAGCGGTGGCCCAGAGCGTGCCCGGCGCCCGCGCCGTCTCGATCACGGCCGCGGGGCTGACCCTGGAGCTGATCGGCACGCCGCGCTCGGCGC
>JBAPWU010000688.1:0-1584 GCA_049283855.1 Kineosporiaceae bacterium | reverse complement strand
GGCCAGGGCGCCGGCGCCGAGGCCGAGGATCGCTGCCAGGGCGAGCACCAGCAGGGTGCGCTCGCGCCGGCTCGGTGCCGGGTCCGGGTCGCGGCCGAAGGGGTCGAAGGCCTCGGAGTGCATCACGCTGGGGTGGACGGTGGACATCAGGTTGTCGGTCATGGTGGCCTCCCGGCTCGGAGCCCGCAGTGCGGGCGTTCGGCGGGGAGACGGGCTGGCGAGCACGGGCTAACACCCCAGCCCGGAGTTTCTTCTCCCGTGGGGTGTCAGATCTCCCGCCCCGGCGCGTCCTGCTGGCATGAAGATGAGGCCCACCTCGGGAGGTCGCACATGCCGCACGGCGACGGATCGGACGCTGCGCTCGCGCGCTCCTGGCAGGCCGGCGACGTCCGGGCCTTCGACGAGGCCTATCGCCGGTTCGCCCCCGCACTGTTCGGCACGGCGGTCGGCCTGGTCGGTGACCGCTCGGCCGCCGGGGACGTCGTCCACGACACCTTCCTCCGCGCCGCGACCCGGATCGGCGGGCTCCGTGACCCGGCCCGGCTGCGGGCCTGGCTGTTCGCGATCCTGCGCAACGAAGCGACCTCGGTGCACCGCGGCCGGTCCCGCCTCGGCGGCGGTCTGGACGACGGGCCGGCTCCGGTGAGCGAGTGGCTCGCCGACTCCTCCCCGGCGCCGGACGTCGAGCTCTCCCGCCGGGAGCTGGCCGACCTGCTCTGGTCGGCTGCGGACGGCCTGCAGCCGCGCGACCGAGAGGTGCTCGAGCTGCATCTGCGGGGCGGGCTGGAGGCCGGTGACCTGGGTCTGGCGATGGGGGTGACCGCCGGTCATGCGGCCGTCCTGCTGTCGCGGATGCGGGACCGGCTGGAGCGGTGCCTCGGCGCCCTGCTGATCGCCCGCTCCGGGCGGCCGGGCTGCGCGGAGCTGGACCGGGTGCTGTCCGGCTGGGACGGCCGGTTCTCCCTCGAGGTGCGTGGACGGGTGACCCGTCACGTCGAGGGCTGCCGGGCCTGCGGGCAGCGGCGGGGTGCCCTGGTGTCGCTGGAGCACCTCGCGCCCGTGCTGGTCCCGCCGATGGTGGTGCTGCCCGAGGAGCTGCACGCGCGGCTGGTGGCGGACCTGGCCGGGCTCCCGTCGTCCGCCGGCGCCCTCGACGCCCGCGGGACGGAGTGGGCCTGGCGCGAGGACGGCTTCCCCTGGCCGGGAGAGGACGGCTTCCCCTGGCCGGCAGAGGACGGCGAGGCCGCGCTGCTCGGGTCGATCGTGGACGACGTACCGCGGCGTCGGCCCGCAGGCCCGCCGGCCCGCAGGGCTGCGCTCGCCGCGATCGTGGTACTGCTCCTCGTCGGGGCCGGGGTGATGACCGCCGTGGTCCGGGGTCGCCCGCCCGCCTCCGAGGTGACGACGGTGGCGGAACCGGTGATCGCGACGGAGCCGGGGTCGGCGCCGGCACCCGGGTCGTCCGCCTCGACGGGTGCGCCGACGGGTGCGCCGACGGGTGGGCCCACGGCGGGCCTGTCGATCCCGGGCGTGCCTGCGAGCCTCGACCCTGCCGGGAGCGTGGCGCCCGGCCCCGCGACGAGC
>JBAPWU010000687.1:0-2793 GCA_049283855.1 Kineosporiaceae bacterium | reverse complement strand
CGTGGTCCAGGCCTGGCAGGACGCCGGCTCTCTCACCGCACCGGTCACTCCGGGCGGGCGGGGCAGCGGGGATCGGCAGTTCGAACAGGCCCGGACGGCGCTGTCCTCGATGTGTACGAGCCCGGTCGAAGACGGCTACCTGATCGAGCACCCGGTGCGGATGCGCCCGGGCACCAGAGCCCGACGCCCCCAGAAAGGTGCGGCACGGGTCGCCCCGATCGTGGCTGTCGACGTGCTGCTGCGCCTGGTCGAGCAGATGCCCGCGCCGTACAGACTCGCCGCGTTGGTGACAGCCTTCGCCGGACTGCGCGGCGGCGAGACCTTCGCCCTGGCTGCGCGCCACCTGCGCTACGGACCGCTCGGAGTCGTCAGCCACGTGCGCGTCGAACGTGCGCTGGTCGAGCTGCGCGGGGCCCCGGTGAGCTTCGACCCACCCAAGATCTTCATGGTCGTAGCCGGGCGCCCTCGGGTGGATGAAACTGGGGGTGCGTCTCCCGCTGACATCGTTTCGGCTTGGCACGTTCGAGTCCGTACCCAAGATTGATGCTGGAGCCCGCCCCGGTGGGTACCCCGGGTTGCTGCCGTAGAGCGCGTATCTCAGAGTCGTGATCATTGCGGGCTCCGCGGGAGGCGTGTCCGGTTCGGCGTGCCACGTGGGGAGCGGAAGCCATGGAGATCATGTACGAGCGGGTCGCGGGGATCGATGTGGGTAAGAAGGAGATCGCGGTCACGGTCCGGGTTCCCGGAGAGGGTCCGGGGGCGGGGCGGGTGGAGGTGACGCGCAAGTTCACGACGTTCTATCCGGTGCTGGCGGTGATGGCGGCCTGGCTGGTCGAGCAAGGTGTCACCCACGTGGTGATGGAATCGACGGTGTACTGGCGGCCGGTGTTCCACGCCGTGTGCGAGGCCGACGCCGACTTGGAGATCTTGTTGGTCAACGCGGGGCACGTGAAGAACGTCCCGGGCCGCAAGACGGATGTGAAGGACAGTCAGTGGCTGGCCCAGTTGCTGGAGGTCGGGCTGCTGCGGGGCAGTTTCATCCCCCCGGCGGAGATCGCCGCGATCCGGGAGGTGACCCGCTACCGCAAGAAGCTCATTCAGTCCCACACCAGTGAGCTGCAGCGGTTGGGCAAGGTTTGTGAGGACGTCGGCATCAAGATCGACTCGGTGGCGTCGAGCCTGACGACCAAGTCGGCCCGGGACATGCTCGAGGCATTGATCGCCGGGGAGCGTGACCCGCGGGTGCTGGCCGACCTGGCCCGGGGGGTGATGCGTAAGAAGATCCCCGACCTGTCGATGGCCCTGGCGGGGCGTTTCGCCGCCCATCACGCGGTCCTGGCCCGCCTGCACCTGGACCACCTCGATCACTTGGAGGTGATGATCGCCCGGCTGGACACCCAGATCGAGGAGATGACCGCCCCTTTCGGGGCGCAGGTGGCGGCGTTGTGCACGATCCCGGGGATCGGTGACCGCCTCGCCCAGGTGATCATCTCCGAGATCGGGGTGGACATGGGCCGGTTCCCGACCGCGGACCATCTGGCGTCCTGGGCCGGGTTGTGTCCGGGGAACAACGAGTCGGCCGGGAAACACGGCAACACCCGTACCCGCAAGGGCAACCGGGAGATCCGCACCGCGCTGGTCGAGGCCGCTTGGGCCACCGCCCGGACCAACACCTACCTCGGCGCGCGGTTCCGGCGCCTGCACCGCCGGTTCGGGAAGAAGAACGGCGGCAAGGCCGCCGTCGCCATCGCCCACAACCTCCTGGTCATCATCTGGTACGTCCTGCGCGACGGCGTGGAGTTCTACGACCTGGGCCCGGACTACTTCACCCGCCCCGGCACCTCTGCCACCACCCGACTCAAGGACCACCTCATCCAAGAGCTGCGGGCCCTCGGCTACACCGTCACCCTGCAACCCACCGCCGCCTAACCGGCTGGGCTGCAACCCCTTCCCGGCTCCGCTGCGCTGCGCCGGGAGCTGTCGCCTGCCCACTCACCATTCAGTTTCATCTCAGACGAACGCCGGAGTACGGGAGGTCGCGATCCCCGCGCAGATCGGCCGGAGCTCGCCGACCACGCGGCAACTCTTGCCACAGGCCTTGACACGCTGCCGTTCACGACCACGACAGGGCAGCCGGTCCGCTGTCACCACCGATCGCAGGCCATCGCTCGCGCCCGTACGGCGGTGCCCGGTGCCGAACACCTGACCTGGCACGGACTGCGCCACACCGGGTTGACCCTCGCCGCGGCCGTGCCCGGCGCCACCGTGCGCAACATCATGGACCGCGGCGGCCACAGCACCCCGCGCGCCGCCCTGATCTACCAACACACCGCAGCCTCCGCCGACGAACACATCGCCGCCGGACTGGAAGCACTACTCCCCCACGCCATCGACGACATCGTGTCGAAACGCTCCACAGGAACGTGAACTCAGACGGAGCCAGACGAACAGCGCTTCTGGCGCGCGCCCGTGATCGCGCACACCGCCGACGGCCGGACGCCCACTCGTCAGAGATATGCGGTCGTCTTCCGGTCATGCCGAGATGAGTGTGTTGGATGAGCCACGTGGTCTGCCTACATCACGAGGTACGACACTCTGCCGTGACCGGGGTCACGGCCCTGTAACGCGATTGTGATCCGGCCACGCATCCAACGAGGGGACGCGAGGAGAACTCCTCAGTGCACGCCCAAGTCGGGCGACGCGGAAGGAGATCCTCATGCGCCACCACCGAATCGCGGCCGCGGCTGCGGCCGCTGTGGCTGCCCTGGCCCTTACGGCCTGCAGCTCGTCGTC
>JBAPWU010000686.1:0-2832 GCA_049283855.1 Kineosporiaceae bacterium | reverse complement strand
CGGCAGCAGGGTGCGACGGTCCTGGGGCGTGTGCGCGGCCGGTCGCTCGCCGCGCAGCACCGCCTCGAGCCGGCCGGACAGGTCCGCGTAGGAGTCGAACCCGAGGACGGCGTCCGCCTCGGGCAGCTGCTCGGCCAGCTGGCGCCCGTAGCGCTCGGCCATGCACCCCACGGCGACCACCGCCCGGGTGCGCGCCGACGCGTCGCCGCGCAGCTCGGCCGCCTCCAGCAGGGTGTCGATCGAGTCCTTCTTGGCCTGGTCGACGAACCCGCAGGTGTTCACGACGGCGACGTCGGCGTCGGCCGCGTCCTCGACCAGCCGCCAGCCGGCCTCGGCCAGCCGCCCGGCCAGCTCCTCGGAGTCGACCTCGTTGCGGGCACAGCCCAACGTCACCAGGGCGACCGTCCGATCGGTCCGGGCAGGCGGTGCGGGTCGCGACACCGGGTCAGCCTAGTGCGCCCCGACGATCAGCCGGCCTCCTCGAGCAGGGAACGCATCGACCGGGTCGGCGGCAGCCAGGCGCCACCCTCGGGCAGATTGTCCAGCCTCACCCGCGGCAGCGGGCTGGTGAAGGCGCCCGGCACGTCCTCCAGGTCGATGAAGTGCAGCAGGTCCGACTCCTGCGCATAGCCGGCGACCTCGGCGAAGGAGAGCACGATGACCTCGACGCCCGCACGGCCGAGCCGCTCCAGGGGTTCGAGGAAGTTGCGCCCGTCGCCGCTGGCCACCACCAGGCGGCGCAGCCGATGATCGGCGGCCCGCCGCTCGATGTGCACCAGCATGTCGGCATCGATGTCGTCCTCGGGGCCGAGCTTGGGCCGGGCGAACACGGCGTAGCCGAACGAGCGGATCGCCTCGATCCAGCCCCGCATCTGCGTGGCGCTGCCGGGGGGCACGTTGGCGAAGACGCACCCCTCGACCTCGACCGGTTGCCCGTCCTCGACGGCACCGGCCAGGAGCCAGCGTGCCACGGCGTCGAACCGCGGGCGCGAGGCCGGAGTCGGCCGGCCGCCGATCACGTTGGACAAGGTCATGTCGATGTTCGGTGCATCCCAGACCAGCAGGTCGAGCGGTCGGCCCCGGCCGGGGTCGGCGTCCGGCTCGGCGCCGGAGGCATCAGTCATCGCCCGGCTCCCACTCGTCGGGGATCCGGCCGGCGTCGTCGTCCGGGCCGTCGTGCGCCGGCATGCTCATGGCGTCCATGGTGGCGGGTGGATCCTCGCCCCGCATCAGGGCGAGCGTGCCCGGCAGGTCGTCGGGCCGGACCAGCACATCGCGGGCCTTGCTGCCCTCGCTCGGGCCGACCACCCCGCGCGACTCGAGCAGGTCCATCAGCCGCCCGGCCTTGGCGAACCCGACCCGCAGCTTGCGCTGCAGCATCGACGTCGAGCCGAACTGAGTGTTCACCACCAGTTCTGCCGCCTGCAGCAGCAGATCGAGGTCGTCGCCGATGTCGTCGTCCACCTGCTTCTTCACCGCGACCGTCGCGACGTCCTCGCGGTAGCTCGGGGCGAGCTGCTTCTTGACATGGGCGACCACATCGCGGATCTCGGACTCGGTGACCCAGGCGCCCTGCACCCGGACGGTCTTGCTCGAGCCCATCGGCAGGAACAGCGCGTCGCCCTGGCCGATCAGCTTCTCCGCGCCGGGCTGGTCGAGCACCACCCGCGAGTCGGTGACCGAGGAGGTGGCGAAGGCCATCCGGCTGGGCACGTTGGCCTTGATCAGACCGGTGACCACGTCGACGCTGGGCCGCTGGGTGGCCAGCACCAGGTGGATGCCGGCCGCCCGGGCCAGCTGGGTGATCCGCACGATCGAGTCCTCGACGTCGCGGGGGGCGACCATCATCAGGTCGGCCAACTCGTCGACGATCACCAGCAGGTACGGGTAGGGCACGATGCTGCGCTGGCTGCCCGACGGCGGACTGACCTTGCCGGCGCGCACCGCGGCGTTGAAGTCGTCGATGTGCTTGAACCCGAAGGCGGCCAGGTCGTCGTAGCGGGCGTCCATCTCCTTGACCACCCAGTCCAGGGCCTCGGCGGCCTTCTTCGGATTGGTGATGATCGGGGTGATCAGGTGCGGGATCCCCTCGTAGATGGTCAGCTCGACCCGCTTGGGGTCGACCAGCACCATCCGCACCTCGTCCGGGGTCGACCGCATCAGGATCGAGGTGATCATCGAGTTGACGAAGCCCGACTTCCCGGCGCCGGTGGCACCGGCGACCAGCAGGTGCGGCATCTTCGCCAGGTTGGCCACCACGTAGCCGCCCTCGACGTCCTTGCCCACCCCGATGATCATCGGGTGGGTGACCTTGCGGGCCGCCTGGCTGCGCAGCACGTCACCGAGGGAGACGGTCTCCCGGTCGGCGTTCGGGATCTCGATCCCGATCGCCGAGCGACCCGGGATCGGGGACAGGATCCGCACGTCGGCGCTGGCCACCGCGTAGGAGATGTTCTTGCTCAGCTGGGTGACCCGCTCCACCTTGACGGCCGGGCCGACCTCGACCTCGTACCGGGTGACCGTCGGCCCACGGCTGAATCCGGTGACCTGCGCGTCGATCTCGAACTGCTCGAACACGGTGGTCAGCGCCTCGACCACCTTGTCGTTGGCGGCGCTGCGGGCCTTCGGCGCCGACCCGGGGGTGAGCAGGTCCGAGGGCGGCAGGGTGTAGGTGACGTCGCCGGCCAGCAGCAGCTGCTCGACCCGGGGCGGGAGCTGGGTGGTGGGTGGGGGTTCCAGCGGCTGCTTGTGCTCCACGGCGGCGATCGGCGCGGTCCTCGCGGTCGCCGGAGCGGTGGCGGGCGCGGCTGGGGCCGGCGCCGGGGGCGAGAC
>JBAPWU010000685.1:0-2884 GCA_049283855.1 Kineosporiaceae bacterium | reverse complement strand
GGCCGGGACCGACCCCTCCTCGCGCGCGCCACGGGCCAGGGAGCGCAGCCAGCTCGCCGCCGCCGCCGCGTCGGGGCGGTCGTCGGGCTCGAGCGCGGTCATCGCGGTGAGCAGCTCGGCCCAGGCGGGGCCCAGCCGGGCCGGCACCCGCGGGGCCCGGGACAGCCGCGCCACGGCGGACTCGATCGGCGCACCCGGGAACTCGCGGGTGCCGGTGAGGATCTCGAGCAGCACCAGGGCCAGGGCGTAGACGTCCACCGCGGCGGTCGCCGGGCGCCCCAGGACCTGTTCGGGGGAGAGGTAGGCGGCGGTGCCGAGCAGCGCCCCCGTGGCCGTCATCCGGGTGGCGTCGACCATCTGGGCCACGCCGAAGTCGGACAGGTAGGCGTCACCGTCGGTGTCCAGGAGCACGTTGCTGGGCTTGACGTCGCGGTGCACGATGCCGCGTTCGTGGATGTAGGCCAGCCCGTCGGCGATCTGGGCGCCGATGGCGGCCACCCGGGCCGGCGACGCCGTGCCGGTGTCGGCCCCATCCAGGTCGGCGAGCGTGCCGCCGTCCATGAGCTGCATCGCACACCAGGGCCGGGCCTCGTCCTGGCCGCCGTCGTACAGCGCCACCAGATTGGGGTGGGCCAGCCCGGCGAGGGTGCGGACCTCGGCCAGGAACCGGAGCCGGTCGGCGTTGCGGTCGGTGCCCGGGCGGAACACCTTGACCGCGACCGGACGGCGCAGCACCTGGTCCTCGCCGCGGTAGACGTCGGCCATCCCGCCGCGGCCGATCACGCCGGTCAGGCGGTAGCGGTTGCGGAGCAGGGTGCCCACGCGGATCGAGGCCGCATCGGCGCCGATCCGGGGGACCGGCGCGGTGGCGGGCTCGGAGATCTCGCCGGTCACCAGGCTGAGCTGGTCACCGATGGCGAGGGAGAGGCGATCGGGGGCCACGTCGAGGCCTCCGTCCGCGCGGGGGCCATCGAGGTCCTGACTCATCAACCCCCCTCTCCCGCGACGTAGAGGGCGCGGCAAGCAACCCCCCGTCTCCCCAACGTACCGCCACCTGCCGGGTTCCCGAACGGGCGGAACCCGGCTTTTCGGTTGCGATCACATCACGACGAGCCCTCCCACGCGTGACGTGCCACGACGCAGCGTAGCCGAACGGACTCCCGTCCGGTCCGGCCGGTGGCTGGCCGGGCGGGGTGACCATTGTCCCGTACCTTTGCCGGGTGACCAGCGGATCGACCCCTGCCCCCCGCCCCGACCGCCTGCAGTGGCTGGGCCGCGGCTTCTCCACCCGAGCCATCCACGCGGGCAGCGAACCCGACCCGGCCACCGGGGCGGTGGTGACCCCGATCTACCAGGTCAGCACCTACAAGCAGGACGGTGTCGGCGGCCTGCGCACCGGGCTCGGCACCGGGTACGAGTACAGCCGCAGCGCCAATCCCACCCGCACGGCGCTGGAGGAATGCCTCGGCGCGCTCGAGGCCCCGCCCAGCGGCCGTCTGGTGCGCGGCTTCGCGTTCGCCTCCGGCCTGGCCGCCGAGGACACCCTGATCCGGTCCGTGACCGGGCCCGGCGATCACATGGTGATCCCGGACGACGCCTACGGCGGCACCTACCGGCTGATCGCCCGGGTGGCCGGGCCGTGGGGGGTGCAGCACACCCCCGTGCACCTGCCCGACGTCGACGCCGTCGCCCGCGCCGTCCGGCCCGGCCAGACCCGGGTGGTCTGGGTGGAGACCCCGACCAATCCGCTGCTGTCGATCGCCGACATCGCCGCGCTGGCCCAGATCGCCCACGACGCCGGCGCCCTGCTGGTGGTCGACAACACCTTCGCCACGCCGTACCTGCAGAACCCGCTCGGACTGGGCGCCGACGCCGTCGTGCACTCCACCACCAAGTACGCCGGCGGGCACAGCGACGTCGTCGGCGGCGCGCTGGTCGTCGGCGATGCGCAGGTGCCCTGGCTGGACGGCGTGGGCGACGTGGGACCCGCCCTGGCCGAGCGGGTCGCCTTCCACCAGAACGCGATGGGGGCGATCGCGGGGCCGTTCGACTCCTGGCTGGTCCAGCGCGGGCTGAAGACCCTCGCGGTGCGCATGGAACGGCACTGCGACAACGCCGAGCGGGTGGTGGAGTACCTGCTGGGCCACCCCCGGGTGCGCGAGGTGCTCTACCCCGGGTTGCCCGAGCACCCCGGCCACGACGTGGCGCAGAAGCAGATGCGCCGCTTCGGCGGCATGGTCAGCCTGCGCCTGGCCGGGGGCGAGGAGGACGCCCTGAACGTGTGCAAGCGCACCGAGGTGTTCACCCTCGGCGAGAGCCTGGGCGGGGTCGAGTCCCTGATCGAGCACCCGGGCCGGATGACCCACGCGTCGGTGGCCGGGTCCGCGCTCGAGGTGCCCGGCGACCTGGTGCGCCTGTCGGTCGGGCTGGAGGACGCCGACGACCTGATCGCCGACCTCGACCGCGCCCTGAGCTGAGGCGCTCGCGGTGAGCACGCAGCCGGTACTGTGCGTCGACGTCGGGTCGACGTTCACCAAGGGCGTGCTGGTCGATGCCGCAGACGGTGCCCTGCTCGCGACGGCCGCGGCGCCGACCACGCTCGCGCCCTCCGGTGACGTCCTGGACGGCGTCGCCACCGTCCGTGCCCAGGTCGCGGCCGCGTCCGGGGTGGCGGTACGCGACCTGCGCGGCGAGGCGCTGCTGGTCTGTTCCAGCGCCGGCGGTGGGCTGCGGCTGGCCGTGGTCGGCTACGAGCGCCTGGTCACCGCCGAGGCCGGCCGGCGGGTCGCACTCTCGGCCGGCGGCAAGGTGGTGCACGTGCACGCCGGGCCCCTGGACGGCGACGGGCTGGCGGCGCTGCGGGCCTCGGCTCCCGATGTGGTGC
>JBAPWU010000684.1:0-1747 GCA_049283855.1 Kineosporiaceae bacterium | reverse complement strand
GCGGCCCTCGCCGAGCTGCACGAGCGCCGCCCGGACCGGGTGCTGGCCACCAACGTGGAGTTCTGGGCAGCCGTCGTCCTCGACTACGCCCAGGTCCCGGCGCACATGTTCCCGGCACTGTTCACCTGTGCGCGCACCGCCGGCTGGTCGGCGCACATCCTGGAGCACAAGAAGACCAGTCGCCTGGTCCGGCCCGCCGCCCGCTACATCGGCCCCAAACCCCGCTCCGTGTCCGAGGTCAAGGGCTGGGACCTGGCCCTCTCCCGCGGCGTCGTCGAAGCCTGACCCCTCTCCCCCCTTCTGATGGGCACGGTGTCACGCAGTGCCCGTCTGGCGGGCGCAATGTCACACCGTGCTCGCGGTGGGTGGGGGTGATGCCGCGCAGTGGCGGCGAGCTGGTCACGGTGAGTCAGGCCCGGGGCCGACGGCGAGCCCGCGACGGCGATGCGGGAGACTGGACGCCGTGACCACGACCGGCGCCCTGACCCTGACCATCCCCACCGAACTGCTCCCCGCCGACGGCCGCTTCGGCTCCGGCCCGAGCAAGGTCCGCCCCGAGCAGGTGGCCTACCTGGCCTCGATCGGGCGCAGCGTGCTCGGCACCTCCCACCGCCAGCAGCCGGTCAAGAACCTGGTGCACCGCATCCGCGAGGGGCTGTCCACCTTCTTCGCCCTGCCCGAGGGCTACGAGGTGGTGCTCGGCAACGGCGGGGCGACGTGCTTCTGGGACATCGCGGCGTTCGGCCTGGTCAGCGCGCGGGCCCAGCACCTGGTCTTCGGCGAGTTCTCGGGCAAGTTCGCCAAGGTCACCGACCGGGCACCGTTCCTGGATGCCTCCAGCGTGATCTCCGCACCGCCCGGCGGCCTGCCGGTGCCCCTGGCCGAGCCCGGGGTCGACGTCTACGCCTGGGCGCACAACGAGACCAGCACCGGGGTGATGGCACCGGTGCGCCGGGTCGAGGGTGCGGACGCCGATGCGCTGGTCCTGATCGACGCCACCTCCGGCGCGGGAGGGCTTGCGGTCGAGGCCGACCAGTCCGACGTGTACTACTTCGCGCCGCAGAAGTCCTTCGCCTCCGACGGCGGCCTGTGGCTGGCGCTGTTCTCCCCCGCCGCGCTGGAGCGCGCCGGGCGGATCGCGGCGTCCGGGCGCTGGATCCCCGACTTCTTCGACCTGCCCACCGCGATCGACAACTCGCGCAAGGACCAGACCTACAACACCCCTGCGGTGGCCACCCTGGCCCTGCTGGCCGATCAGGTCGAGTGGCTGAACGAGAACGGCGGCATGGCATGGGCCTGCGCCCGCACCGCCGATTCCGCATCGCGGCTGTACGGCTGGGCGGAGCGTTCGCCCTACGCCACGCCCTTCGTCGCCGATCCGGCCGCACGCAGCCAGGTGGTCGGGACGATCAACCTCGACGCCGAGCGGGTCGACGCCTCGGCCGTGGCAAAGGTGTTGCGGGCCAACGGAATCGTGGACGTCGAGCCCTACCGCAAGCTCGGCCAGAACCAGCTGCGGGTGGCCATGTTCCCGGCTGTCACACCGGACGACGTCGAGGCGCTGACCCGGTGCGTCGACCACGTGGTGCAGCAGCTCGGCTGACGCACGGGCGGCACCCCGGTGCCGCCGCGGCGGCACCGCCGCGGCGGGTCTCAAGCAGAACCGGGCGGACGCCGATACGCCAGCGTGCTCCTCGCTCGCCGCACCGGCCTTCCCCGGACCCTGCTCGTTCGCGCGGCGCTGCCG
>JBAPWU010000683.1:0-3445 GCA_049283855.1 Kineosporiaceae bacterium | reverse complement strand
CGGTAACCCGTCGGCCCGGTCAAGCCGGGCCGCCGCCGCGCCGACAAAGGGCTCGTGCTCACCATCGACGCCCGCTCCCGGATGCGCGCCGCGCTGGCCTTCGACATCGTCCTGTTCGTCGCCGCCTGCCCCACCTGTGGCGGCGAGGCCGAGTGGATGCAACAACGCGAGGACACCCGGCTGCGCACCCAGATCACCTGCGCCACGCCGTACTGCCTACCCTGACACCACGATCTGCGGCGTGAGATCGGCGGCCGGCGGCATCCAGGCCCGCGGGTCGGCGTCCACCTGGTCGCCGCTGCGGATGTCCTTGACCTGGTCGGCGCCCTCGGACCGGGGGAACCACACGTACGGGATGCCGCGCCGGTCGGCGTAGCGGATCTGCTTGCCGAACTTCTCCGCGGACGGCGCGACCTCGGCCGCGATCCCGCGCCGCCGCAGCGCCGCGGCCACCGCGGCGCTCTCACCGAGCCGCGCGTCGTCGGTGAGCGCCACCAGGACGCAGGTCGGCACCGTGCGGCTGGCCGCCAGCACCCCGCGGGCGAACAACGGACCGAGCGTGCGGGTCACCCCGAAGGAGATGCCCACGCCCGGATAGGTGGTCGACCCGCTGGTGGCCAGGGACTCGTACCGCCCGCCCGAGCACACCGACCCGAGGTGCTCCAGGCCCGACATCCGGGTCTCGTAGACGGTCCCGGTGTAGTAGTCCAGGCCGCGGGCGATCCTCAGGTCGGCCGTGATCGTCACCCGCTCCGAGCGCAGCTGGGAGGCCCCCTCGACCACGGCGACCAGTTCCTCGATGCCCTGCTCGAGCAGGTCGTCCCGCACCCCCAGGGCACGCACCCGCTCGGCGAAGGAGGGATCCGGGCTACTGATCGCGGCCAGCTCCAGGCAGGCCCTGGCCTGCGCGGCGGACAGCCCGGCCGTGCTCTGCAGCAGGTCCGCGACGGCGTCCGGGGGGATCTTGTCGAGCTTGTCGACCGCGCGCATGACGGCGGGGACGTCGCCGGCCCCGAGCCCCCGGTAGAAGCCCTCGATCAGCCGCCGGTTGTTCAACTGCAGCCGCAGCGGCGGCAGCGGCAGGGCGGAGAGCGCCTCGGTCATCACCTGGGCGATCTCCACGTCGTGGTGGAACGGAAGCTCCCCCACCCCGACCACATCGATGTCCGCCTGGCAGAACTCGCGGTAGCGCCCCTCCTGCGGGCGCTCGCCGCGCCACACCTTCTGCACCTGGTAGCGCCGGAACGGGAAGTCCAGCCTGCCCGCGTTCTCGAGCACATAGCGGGCGAACGGCACGGTGAGATCGAAGTGCAGGCCCAGGCCCACGGTGTCTCCGTCGTCGGCGTGCAGGCGACGCAGGACGTAGACCTCCTTGTCGATCTCGCCCTTGCGCAGCAGCTCCTCGAGCGGCTCGGCGGCGCGGGTCTCGATCGGGGCATATCCCCACGACTCGAAGGTGCGGCGCAGCGTGTCGATCACCTGCTGCTCGACGATCCGCTGGCCGGGCAGCCACTCGGGGAAACCGGACAGCGGAGCGGGTCGTGCCACGGTCAGCCCCTCGCTTCGAACAGGTAGGGGTTGCTCGCCCGTTCCCGGGCGATCGTGGTGGCCGGGCCGTGCCCGGGCAGCACCAGGGCGCCGTCCGGCAGGGGCAGCACCTTCTCCCGCAGCGAGCGCATCATCGCGGCGTGGTCACCACCAGGCAGATCGGTCCGCCCGATGCTCCCGGCGAACAGCACGTCACCGGTGACCACGGTCGAGGACAGCTCGGCAGCGGCCTCGCCGCGCAGGCCGTCCGGCACGCCGTCGAGGGCGAACATCACCGATCCCTCGGTGTGCCCGGGGGCGTGGATCACCGTCAGTTCCAGACCGGCGATGCCCAGCACCTCCTGGTCGGTGACGGTGCGCACGTCGCTGGGCTCGACCCAGGAGGAGGCCCTGCCGAACTGCTGCTCCAGCATCGCCACCAGCTCACGGTCCAGGGTGCGCAGCGGGTCGACCAGCCGGTAGCGGTCATCGGTATGGATCACGGCGGGCACATCGTGCGCCCCACAGACCGGGGTCACCGAGTAGACGTGATCGGCGTGACCGTGGGTGAGCAGGATCGCCGCGGGGCGCAGCCGGTACTCCTCCAGCACGGCGCTCAGGGTGTCCAGCACGCCGATCCCCGGGTCGACGACCACGCACTCCTGCCCGGCGGAGGGCGCCATCACGTAGCAGTTGGTGTCGAAGGCTGCGGCAGGGAATCCGATCACGAGCACCCGACGAGCCTACCCAGGCGCCGCACGCCCGGCCGCCTCGCCCCTACACTTGGCGCCGCCGACACCGCAGGGGTGGGACAGGGCTTGACGCAGGGAGGGCGGGCGTGTCGCCCAGCAGCCGCGAGCGCGAGTACGCCAGGCGCCGCTACGAGAAGTGGCAGCACCGGCAGACCACGAAGGCAGAACAGCTCCGCGAGGCGCGCCGGCGTGCCCTGATCGTGGTCGCCGCCGTGGCGGGCGTGCTCGCCGTGGTGGCCGCCGTGCTCGTGTACGGCCCCGATCGCTCCCCCGCACCGACCACCGCCGCCGGGGCCGGGGCCTCGGCCGGCGCCACCGCCGACCCCGGCAACCCCTGCGCCACGCCACCGGATGCCCAGCCGGCATCGGCCACGTTCCCCAGCGCCCCGCCGGCATCGCTGGCCGAGAAGAAGGCCTGGAACCTGGCCGTGGAGACCAGTTGCGGGCCGGTCGCGATCAGGCTGGACGGCGCCAAGGCGCCTCAGGCGGTCGCCAGCACCATCTTCCTGGCCCGCAAGGGGTTCTGGGACAACACCCGCTGCCACCGGCTCACCACGAAGGGCATCTACGTGCTGCAGTGCGGTGACCCGACCGGCACCGGCGGTGGCGGGCCCGGCTACAGCTACGGGCCGGTGGAGAACGCTCCGGCGAACAACGTCTACCCCGCAGGCACGGTGGCGATGGCGCGCCAGGGAGGCAAGGGCGACAGCATGGGCAGCCAGTTCTTCCTGGTGTACAAGGACTCGACCATCCCCAGCGACGCAGCGGGCGGGTACTCCGTGGTCGGCACCATCGTGGGTGGTCTGGACACCGTCGAGAAGGTCGCTGCGGGCGGCGTGCTCGGCGGGGGCACCGACGGGGCTCCGGCCCGCGCGGTCACCATCACCGGTACGACGGTCAGCTGAGGACGCGGCGGGGACTCGAGGAAGCGTGAACGGTGTGAGCGCAGAGCAGTGGGGCCGAGTGGACCCGGACGGCACGGTGTGGGTGCGCACCGGCGACGGTGAGCGCACCGTCGGGCAGTACCCGGGGGCCTCGCCGGAGGAGGCGCTGGCCTACTTCGTGCGCAAGTACGACGACCTGCAGGCCCAGGTCGGCCTGCTGGAGCAGCGGATCGCCGCGGGTCAGGTCTCCGGGTCCGCCGCCCAGTCCGCGATCGCCAAACT
>JBAPWU010000682.1:0-1809 GCA_049283855.1 Kineosporiaceae bacterium | reverse complement strand
GGGCAGGGACGGCGACCGGCTCGGGCTCGGCCGCGGGTGGCGCGGCTGCGGCCGAACCGCCCTCGCCGCTGCCGATCACCGCGAGGCGGGTGCCCACGGCGACGGTCTCGTCCTCGGCGACCAGGATCTCCTCGACCACTCCGGCGACCGGGGAGGGGATCTCGGTGTCGACCTTGTCGGTGGAGACCTCGAGCAGTGGCTCGTCGACCTCCACCCGTTCGCCGACCTGCTTGAGCCAACGCGTCACGGTGCCTTCGGTGACGCTCTCGCCGAGGGCCGGCATCTGCACGGAGTCGGACATCGCTTGGTGCTCTCCTTCGAGGAGTTCGGGCCTTGGGGAGGGTTCGGGTCAGGCGTGGGCGTGCAGGGGCTTGCCGGCGAGAGCGAGATGCGCCTCGCCCAGGGCCTCGTTCTGGGTCGGGTGCGCGTGGACCAGTTGGGCCACCTCGTCCGGGAAGGCCTCCCAGTTCACGATCAGCTGGGCCTCGCCGATCTGCTCGCCCATCCGGGCGCCGACCATGTGGACCCCGATCACCGGGCCGTCCTTGAGCCGCACCAGCTTCACGAAGCCGGTCGTGCCCAGGATCTGGCTCTTGCCGTTGCCGCCGAGGTTGTACTCGTACTTCTGGACGGCCTCGGCGCCGTACGTCTCCTTGGCCTGGGCCTCGGTCAGCCCCACCGAGGCGATCTCGGGGTCGCAGTACGTGACCCGCGGAATGCCCGATTCGACGATCGGCGCCGGGGCCAGCCCGGCGACGTCCTCGGCGACGAAGATCCCCTGCTGGAACCCCCGGTGGGCCAGTTGCAGGCCGGGGACGATGTCGCCGACCGCGTACACCCCGGGCACGTTGGTCTTCAGCCGCTCGTCGGTGAGCACGAAGCCGCGGTCCATCGCGACCCCGTTCTCCTCGTAGCCGAAGCCGCTCGCGTTCGGCCCGCGGCCGACGGCCACCAGCAGCAGGTCGGCCTCGATCGTCTCCCCGGACTCCAGCGAGACCACCACCGTGTGCTCGTCCTGGGTGACCCCGGCGAAGCGCACCCCCGTCTTGAAGGCGATCCTGCGCTTGCGGAAGGCACGCTCCAGCGCCTTCGAGCAGGCCTCGTCCTCGGCGGGCACCAGGCGGGGGAGCGCCTCGACGATGGTCACCTCGGAACCGAAGGAGCGCCACACGCTGGCGAACTCGACCCCGATCACGCCGCCGCCGAGCACGATCACCCGCTGCGGGATCACGTCCAGGGTCAGTGCCTGGTCGCTGGTCATCACCCGGCCGACGATCTCCAGCCCGGGCAGCGACCGCGCGTAGGACCCGGTGGCCAGGACGACGTGCCGCCCCGTCAGCCGACGGCCCCCCGCCTCGACCACGTTGGGCGCGACCAGCCGGCCCTCGGCCTCGACGTACGTGATGGCCCTGTCCTTGACCAGGCCCTGCAGGCCCTTGTAGAGCCGCGCGATCACGCCGTCCTTGTAGGCGTTGACCTTGCCGATGTCGATCGACTCGAGCGTGGTGTTGACCCCGACGTGGGCGCCCTCCCGGGCGACGTCGGCGACCTCCGCGGCGTGCAGCAGCGCCTTGGTCGGGATGCACCCTCGGTGCAGGCAGGTTCCGCCGAGCTTGTCGCGCTCGACCAGCGCCACGCTCAGGCCCAGTTCGGCCCCGCGCAGTGCGGCGGCGTAGCCGCCGCTGCCTCCGCCCAGGATCACCAGGTCGTAGACCGAACCGTCGGCAGAGTCAGTCACAGGGCGCTCCTCGCGTCGGACCTTCGCGTCGAACCACAGGCGTCGTGCAGACGCCGATCAGGCGTGGCCGC
>JBAPWU010000681.1:0-16133 GCA_049283855.1 Kineosporiaceae bacterium | reverse complement strand
GGCCAGGGGCAGCCACAGCCGGGGCCAGCGCGAGGGGGCCGGCGCGTCCGCGGCATCGATCGCCACGCGGATCCGCTGCAGGCCGGCGGGGGAGGGGTGCACCGAGATCGCCTCGCGGGCCAGAGCGCGGCGCAGCCGTTGCTCGATCAGGTCGAACTCGTCCGGGTTCATCGGATCCCCCCTGTCTGCGCGGCCAGCGCCTCGCGCAGCGCGACGAGACCGCGGTGGGCGTGGCTCTTCACCGCGCCGCGACTCATGCCCAGGGTCCGGGCGATGTCCTGCTCGGACAGGTCCGCGTAGTAGCGCAGCACCAGAACCTCCTGCTGTCTGCGGGACAGCGTGTGCAGAGCGGCGATCACCTGCGCATCGTCGCTGGCCCGGACGGCCAGCTCCTCGGGGCCCGCCGGAGAGGGTGCGGCCGGCTGGCGGTGGCGCTCCTCGACGCCGCGGTGGCGCAGGGCCGACCGGGCGCCGTTGACGACGCTGGTGCGCAGGTAGGCGTGCGCGGCATTGCGCTCGGCCAGGGTGGACCAGCGCCGATGCAGGGCGACGAACGCATCCTGCACGATCTCCTCGGCCACCGAGGCATCCCGGGTGAGCAGGGTGGCGAGGCGGACCAGCCCGTTCCAGTGCGCGGCGTACAGGACGGCGATCGCCTGGTCGGCGTCCCGGGGCATGCTGGAGTCACAGACCTCGGACGAGCGACCGCTCACCCAGTTCTCCCCCATGGTCAGCACCGTCACACCACAACGACGTCCGGCGGCTGCCCCCGGTTGACGCCGAGCCAGGCCAGACTAGACGCCACCTTCCCCCCGCCCACCCGGCCGGCCGGTCACCCGGCGCGCCGACGGTCACGCCGGACCCGGTCGATGAGTGGGACGTTCCGCCCATTCCCTGCACCCGTCCGACCGCTTTACTTGCGTTGCTCGGTGGGCCGGCAGCTGTCGTCCGCTCGACGACGCCAGGCCCGTGAACAGGGTGAATCACCGATACGTGATCCGTTGGAGGGTTGGGCCAGGTACGAGGGGGTTCTACGGTGCCCACACGGGCGTACGAGCACACGTTGAACTCCTCGACGGTCCCGGCCGGACAGGTCCTGCTGGAGATCGAGGACATCGAGCTGCGGTTCGGTGGCGTGCTGTCCCTGAAGGACGTCGGTTTCACGGTGGCCCAGGGGCACGTTCACGCGGTGATCGGCCCCAATGGTGCGGGGAAGTCCAGCCTGCTCAACTGCATCAGCGGGTTGTACCGCCCCGGCCGTGGCCGGATCGTGCTGCACACCGGGGACGGCTCGGTCTCCCACGAACTCACTGCGCTCGCCCCGCACCAGATCGCCCGGCTGGGGGTGGCTCGTTCCTTCCAGAACATCGAGCTGTTCACCCATCTGACGGTGTTGGAGAACCTGATGCTCGGCCGGCACGTCCACATGCAGCGTTCGGTGCTGACCTCGATGCTCTGGTTCGGCCCCGCTCGGCGGCAGGAGATCGCCCACCGCGGACTGGTGGAGGAGGTCATCGACCTGCTGGAGCTGCAGGCCCATCGTCACCAACCGGTGGGCGCGCTCGCCTACGGCATCCAGAAGCGGGTGGAGCTGGGCCGTGCGCTGTGCCTGCAGCCCGCACTGCTGCTGCTGGACGAGCCGATGGCCGGGATGAACACGGAGGAGAAGGAGGACATGGCCCGCTACGTCCTCGACGTCCATGAGCTGGCCGGGGTGAGCGTGATCCTGATCGAGCACGACATGAACGTGGTGATGGACATCTCCGACCAGGTCAGCGTCCTGGACTTCGGCCGGCTGATCGCCAGCGGCACGCCCGACGAGGTCAAACGGGACCCTCGCGTGATCGAGGCCTATCTCGGAGCGGGCGAGCACTGATGGGCGGGGCTCCGGCGACCTTCCCGCAGCTGCTGGCGCACCTTGCCGACACGCGCTCCGGCGACACCGCCATGCAGGAGAAGCGCTATGGCATCTGGCAGCCGCTCAGCTGGGCCGACTACGCCTCGCGGGTGCGCGATGTCGCGCACGGACTCGCGGCCCTGGGGATCCAGCGGGGCGACGTGGTCGCGGTGCTCGGCGACAACCGGCCGGAGTGGCTCATCGCCGAGCTCGCGGCGCAGAGCCTGGGCGCCGCGGTGGTCGGCATCTACCCGACGAGCATCGGCGAGGAGCTGAGGCACGTCCTCGGCCTGGCCAGGGTCCGGGTGGTCGTGGCCGAGGACCAGGAGCAGGTGGACAAGCTGATCAAGCTTCGCGAGGAGCCGCCCGGCACCCCGGGTGAGGACCCGCTGATGGTCGACACTGTCATCTACTATGACCCGCACGGCCTGGAGCAGTATGACCAGGGGTACCTGCTGGAGTTCACCGCCGTGGAGGAGCGCGGCCGGGCCTGGGAGAGCGAGCACCCCGGCTGGCTGGATCAGCAGATCGCCGCGTCGGCACCGGACGACGTGGCCCTGATCTGCACCACGTCCGGCACCACGTCCCGCCCGAAGCTGGCCGAACTCACCCACGCCAACCTGCTCGCGATGGCCGAGCATCTCACCACGGTCGACCCGATCGAGCCGAACGACCGGTACGTGTCGTTCCTGCCGCTGGCCTGGATCGGTGAGCAGATGCTGGCGGTGGCCTGTGGGCTGTCCCGCGGTCTGACCATCTCCTTCCCGGAGGATGCGGCGACGCAGAAGGCCGACCTGCGCGCGATCGGACCCAATGTGCTGTTCTCGCCGCCCCGGATCTGGGAGTCCATGCTCTCGGAGGTCCAGGTCCGCATCGACGAGGCCGGGTGGCTCAAGCGGGCCGTGTTCGGGTGGGGGTATGCGATCGGCGACGCAATGGCCGAGCGGCGGATCCACGGTCGCCGGGCCGGCGCGCTGCGGGTGGTGCACGCGGTGGCGGACGCCGTCGCCCTGCGCCCGGTGCGCGACCAGCTCGGACTGGCCCGGATCCGGCACTGCTACACCGGCGGGGCCCCGCTCGGGCCGGACGTCTTCCGCTTCTTCCACGCGATCGGGGTCAACCTCAAGCAGATCTACGGCCAGACCGAGGTGTGCGGGATCGCGGTGGTGCACCGCGACGACGACATCGCCTTCCACACCGTGGGGACGCCGATCCCCGCCACCGACCTGCGGATCGCGCCGGACGGCGAGATCCTGCTGCGCTCGGCGTCGGTGTTCCGCGGCTACCACCGCAACCCGCAGGCCACGGCCGGGGCGCTGGACGCCGAGGGCTGGCTGCACACCGGTGACGCCGGCTATCTCGACGAACGCCGGCACCTGGTCGTGATCGACCGGGCCAAGGACGTGCTGACCACGGCCGACGGCACTCCCTTCTCCAGCGCGTTCATCGAGAACAAGCTCAAGTTCTCCCCGTACGTGGAGGAGGCGGTCACCTTTGCCAACGCCGACGGCACCATGACGGCGCTGCTGACGCTCGACCCGATGACGGTGGGGTCCTGGGCCGAGCACGAGCGGCTGAGCTACACCACCTACACCGACCTGGTCGGCAAGCCGGAGGTCTACGAGCTGATCGCCGAGGAGATCGAGCGGGCCAATCAGGACCTGCCCGAGAGCATCCGGATCCGGCGGTTCGCCCTGCTGCACAAGCAGTTGGACCCCGACGACGACGAGATCACCCGCACCCGTAAGGTGCGCCGCTCGGTGATCTCCGAGCGCTATGCGGACATCATCGACGCCCTCTCCCGGGGCCTGCCCAGCGTCGCCGTCCGCAGCATGATCAGCTACCAGGACGGGTCGAGAACGGAGCGGCGGCTCGATCTGCGGATCTTCGATCTCGAGGGGTACCGCGTGCCCGAGGGGCGCGGTCGCCGCCCGGTCTGGAGCGGACGACGATGAGCACATTCATCTCGCTGACCGTCTACGGGCTGGCCGACGGCGCCATCCTGGCGCTGGCCGCCCTCGGCTTCGTGCTGGTCTACAAGGCCACCCGGGTGATCAACTTCGCCCAGGGGGAGTTCCTCCTGGTGGGCGCGTACACCTTCTACACCGCGTTCGTCCTGCTGCAGCTGCCACTGATCCTCGCCTCGCTCGTCGGCGTGGTGGTGGCGATCCTGCTGGGCGTGCTGGTCGAACGGTTCGTGCTCAGGCCCCTGATCGGCGAGAACGCGATCAGCGTGATCATGGTCACCATCGGGCTCTCCGCCGTGCTCAAGGCGGTCGTGCAGATGCTCTTCGGCACCGCGGTGCGGGAACAGCCCCGGATCCTGCCCACCGGCACCGTCGGCATCCTCGGCGCCACCGTCCCGGTGGACCGGTTCGTCGTGATCGCGGTGGCTGGCCTGGTCCTGCTGGCCTTCACCCGGTTCTTCCGCCGGTCCCGGCACGGCATCGCCATGCGGGCGGTCGCCGACGACCAGCAGGCCGCGCTGACCATGGGCATCTCGGTGCGCCGGGTGTTCGCCCTCGCCTGGGTCCTGGCCGGCGTCAGCGCCCTCGTCGCCGGGGTGCTGCTGGCGGACCTGTCCGCCGTGGAGCAGAACATCGCCTCGTTCGGACTGATCGTCTTCCCGGTCGTGATCCTGGGTGGCCTGGACGCGGTCCCGGGCACGATCGTCGGGGGACTGACCATCGGCCTGCTCAAGCAGTACGTCTCCGGCTACGCCGATCCGGGCCTGGCCGAGGTCGTCCCCTACCTCGTGCTCATCGCCATCCTCATGGTGCGTCCGTACGGGATCTTCGGCGAGACGCGGATCGAGAGGGTGTGAGTGATGGCCGCCACCGCCACCGGAGTCCACCATCGGACCTACCGCGCCGAGCTGGCCCTGCGGCACACCAAGGCCGAGTACGCCCGCCTGCTCATGGTGGCGGCCCTGCTCGTGGCCGCCCCGTACGTGCTGGACAACTACTGGCTCGGCATCGCCAACGCCATCCTGATCGCCGTGATCGGGGCCGTGGGGCTGAACATCCTGGTCGGGTTCACCGGGCAGATCTCGTTGGGGCAGGGGGGCTTCCTCGCGGTGGGCGCCTACAGCTCGGCCATCCTCAGCGGCCGGGCCGGACTCCCGATGCCGGTCAGCGTGCTCCTGGCCGTGCTGCTCACCGCCGCCGTGGGCGCCTTCTTCGGGCTGCCGGCCCTGCGCCTGAAGGGCCTCTATCTGGCGATCGCGACCCTGGCCTCCCAAGAGATCATCATGTTCGTCGTCCGACGGTGGCAATGGCTCACCGACGGGCAGGGCTTCCTCGAGGTCGCTCGCCTGAGCCTGTTCGGGTGGCGGATCGAGCGAGAGACGTTCGAGGTGCAGTGGTACTGGATCCTCGTCGTCGTCGCCGGACTGAGCGTGGTGGCGGCGCGCAATCTGTTCCGGACGGCGCTGGGCCGGTCCTTCATGGCCGTGCGCGACCAGGACATCGCGGCGCAGGCAATGGGGGTGGACCTCACCCGGACCAAGGTGACCGCCTTCGCCGTCTCCAGCGGCTTCGTCGGGCTGGCCGGTGCGCTGTCGGCGCACTACACCGAGACCGTGACCTGGGAGCGGTTCACGCTGGACGTCTCGGTGCTGTACCTCGCGATGATCATCGTCGGGGGGTTGGGCAGTATCGCCGGGTCCATCTACGGCGCGATCTTCATGATGCTGCTCCCGGCGCTGCTCACCGAACTGAACGACGCGGTCAAGGACAGCCTGCCCTTCCTGAACGACCAGCTGCCGGCGATCGAGAACGCGGTGTTCGGGCTGGCCATCGTCGTCTTCCTGATCGTCGAACCCCGGGGCCTGGACCGGATCTGGACCCGGATGAAGGACTACGTCCGGTTCTGGCCGTTCCGCTACTAGCCGTGGCACCTCCCGACCCACCGAACCGCTGAAGGAATGGAGCTCACCATGAGACACATCTCTCGGTCCATGATCGTCGCAAGCCTCGCCGCGGTGCTGGCGGGGGCCACCGCCTGTGGCGGCGGATCCGGATCCGGGAGCGGCGGGGGCGACTCCGCGCCGATCAAGGTAGGCATCATCGCCGACCTCACCGGAGCCACCGGCGACGTGGGCAAGCCCTACAACGAGGGCATGCTGGGCTACATCGACTGGCTCAACGCCAAGGGCGGCATCAGCGGGCGGAAGATCGAGGCGATGTCCAACGACTACGCCTACAAGGTGCCGGCCGCCGAGGAGCTGTACAAGAAGTACGTGGCCGACGGCGCCGTGGTGATCCAGGGCTGGGGGACCGGTGACTCCGAGGCGCTGCGCAGCAAGGTCGCCTCGGACAAGCTGCCGTTCATGTCCGCCTCCTATGCCGAGGTGCTGACCGATCCCGCCAAGTCGCCCTACAACTTCGTCGTCGCCCCGACCTACTCCGACCAGATGCGGGTCGCCCTGGACTGGATCGCCGAGGACGCCAAGGGCAAGGGCAAGGCCGAGGTCGCCGTCTTCCACAACGACAGCCCGTTCGGCACCGCGCCGGTCGCGGACGGCCAGAAGTGGATCGCCGAGAAGGGCCTCGCCCTCGGGTACAAGGCCTACCCGATGCCCAAGACCCCGAACTTCGTCGGACTGCTGTCGCAGGCCAAGTCCCAGGGTGCGAAGTACATCGTGATCCAGAACGTGTCGAGTCCCGCCGCCCAGGTCGCCAAGGACATCAAGGCCCAGGGTCTGGACATGCGGATCGTCTGCCTGAACTGGTGCTCCGACGAGCTGTTCATCAAGACCGCCGGTGCCGAGAACGCCGAGGGCCACATCATGATCCAGCCGTTCGCTCCGGCGTCCGCGAACAAGCCCGGCCATGCGGCGATCAAGGCCTACCTGGACTCCAAGGGGATCAAGCTGGAGGACAAGGGGCTGCACTACGTCCAGGGCTGGTACACGATGGACGTGATGGCCAAGGGCCTGGAGAAGGCGCTGGCCGGCGGGGGCACGTTGACCGGGGAGTCGATCCGGACCGCGCTCGAGACCATGGCCGCCACGGACACCGGTGGCGTGGTCGGGACCGGGCAGGTGAAGTTCAGCGCCACCTCGCACCGCGGGTCCACCGGCTCGGGCATCTACAAGGTCACGGGCGGCACGATGGTCGAGCTCGCAGCCAACCGGGTCCCCTGACATGAGCGTGCCGCCGCCGGCACCGGAGTCCGGGGGGGGCCGCGCGGCCACCACCGGTCTGCTCACCCTGAACAACGTCGAGGTGATCTACGACGAGGTGATCCTGGTCCTGCGGGGGCTGTCCCTCCAGGTCCCGGAGGGGAAGATCGTCGCCCTGCTCGGCTCGAACGGGGCGGGCAAGTCGACGACGCTGAAGGCCATCTCCGGGCTGCTGCCGACCGAGCACGGCGAGGTCACCGACGGCACGATCATGTTGGACGGGCGCGACATCACCCGCCTGGACGCCGCCGCACGGGTCCGGATGGGGATGAGCCTGTGCATGGAGGGCCGGCACGTCTTCGAGCACCTGACCATCCAGGAGAACCTGGTGGCCGGGGCGTACTTCCGGGGCCGGGTGGACATCGGTGCCGAGCTCGACATGGTCTACGGGCTGCTGCCGAAGCTGGCGGACCTCCGGGCGCGGATCGCCGGCTACCTCTCCGGCGGCGAGCAGCAGATGCTCGCCGTGGGCCGGGCGCTGATGGCCAAGCCCCGACTGCTGATGCTGGACGAGCCGTCGCTGGGTCTGGCCCCCCTGCTGGTGCAGGAGATCTTCGCGTTCATCCAGAGGATCAACGCCGAGATGGGCCTGACCGTCCTGGTCGTGGAGCAGAACGCGCGCCGGGCCCTGGAGGTGGCCCACCACGGCTACATCATGGAGCAGGGCCGGATCGTGCTCGAGGGCGACGCCGCCGCGCTGCGGGAGAACCCGGACGTCAAGGAGTTCTACCTGGGCCTGGGGGACGAGGGCACCCGCCGGAGCTTCCGGGACGTCAAGCACTACAAGCGCCGCAAGCGCTGGCTGTGAGGGAGCGCGATGAGCGAGGCGCTGCGCAGCGCACTGGAGACCTATGCCGAGGCGCTCTCCGGTCGCCTGGCCGAGACACTGCGCCTCTCCGCGGCCGCAGTGCCGGCCTTCGCCGCCCGGCTCGCGGCGGCCGGGCTGGACGCCGCGGTCCCGGCCACCCCGCAGGACCTGGCCGGACTGCCCGTGCTGACCAAGGACGAGCTGATCGAGCGCCAGCGGCTCGAGCCGCCCTTCGGTGGCCTGCTCGACCCCGCGGCGCCGGTGCGCCGGATCTTCCAGTCCCCGGGCCCGCTGTACGAGCCGGAACTGGCCGGGGCCGATCCGTGGCGCTGGGGCGAGGCCTTGCAGGCGGCCGGGGTGGGCCCCACCGATCGGGTGCTGAACTGCTTCGGGTACCACTTGTCCCCGGCCGGGGCGATGCTGGAGCAGGGATGCCTCGCCCTGGGCGCCACGGTGGTGCCCGCCGGCATCGGCAACCAGGACCTGCAGGTGCGGGCCGTCGCCGACGTCGCGGTCACCGCCTACGTCGGGCTGCCCAGCTACCTCAAGGCCCTGATCGAGCGCTACGACGAGCTCGCCCTGCCCCCCTCGGCGTGGCGGATCTCCACGGCCCTGGTCACGGCCGAACCGCTGCCGGACTCGTTGCGCGCGCTGCTGCAGGTCCGGGTGCCCACGGTCCGGATGGCGTACGGCACCGCGGAGGCGGGGCTGATCGGCTACGAGCGCGAGCCGGGCGGAGGCCTGGTGCCCGCCGACGGCGTCCTGGTCCAGGTCTGTGGTCTGGACGACGGCCGGCCGCTGGTCGACGGCGAGGGTCAGGTGGTGCTCACCCTGTTGCGCACCGGCTACCCCCTGGTCCGCTTCGGGACCGGGGACCTCTCGGCGTGGACCCTCGGCCCCGACGGGCGCCCGCGGCTGGTCGGCGTCCTCGGCCGGGTCGGCCAGGCGGTCAAGGTGCGGGGCATGTTCCTGCACCCCCGGCAGGCGCAGGCCGCCCTGGCCGGGTTGGACGGGGTTGCGGCCTGGCAACTGGTGATCGAGCGGGTCGATCACCGCGACCAGTTGCGCGCCCTGGTGGTGCTCACCGCCGGGGCGGACGCTGAGGCGGTCCGGGAATCGGTGCAGCAGCGGGTCCGTTCCGCCCTGCGCTTCGGCTGTGCCGTCGAACCGGTCGTCTCGCTGCCGGACGCCGAGGTGATCAGTGACCGGCGGGACTGGTCCTGAGCGGGCGGCGATCGCCCGGCGCGGGGTCAGGCCCTAGGCTCCGGACATGCCCGAGCACACCGAGTGCCTGTTCTGCCAGATCGCGGACGGGCGGATCCCGGCCGACATCGTCCACCGAGGTGACCGGGTGGTCGCCTTCCGCGACATCCGCCCGGCGGCGCCCACCCATGTGCTGGTCACCTCCCTCGCCCACCACCCGGACGTCACCGCGCTGGCCGCGGACGACCCGGGCGCGCTGGCCGAACTGGTCGCCGTCGCCGATCGGGTCGCCCGGGACGAGGGGCACGCGGGCGCCTATCGGCTCGTGTTCAACACCGGCGCCGCCGCGGGCCAGCACGTCTTCCACGTCCATGGTCACGTCCTCGCCGGCCGCCGGTTGGCCTGGCCCCCCGGGTGAGTCGCCCGTCCGGTCAGCAGCCCGGATACGATGAGTCCCGCCCATGACTGAACCCACCGAGCCCCGCGCCGTCCATCGCATCGTCGTCCCCCCGCAGGTGCCCATGGTCTCGCTGCTCGGCGCCCAGGACGAGATCCTGACCGGCATCGAACTGGCCTTCCCGCAGACCGACATCCACGTCCGCGGCAACGAGATCACCCTGACCGGGCGGCACGGCGAGGTGGCCCTGGTCGAGCGGCTGGTCGACGAGCTGATCGCCGTGATCGCGGCCGGACAGAGCCTGACCATGGACGCCGTCGACCGCTCGCTCGCGATGCTGCGCCAGCAGACCAACGAGCGCCCCGCCGACGTGCTCACCCTGAACGTGCTGTCCTCGCGGGGCCGGACCATCCGGCCGAAGACGCTGAACCAGAAGCGGTACGTCGATGCCATCGACGAGCACACCGTGGTGTTCGGGATCGGACCGGCCGGCACCGGCAAGACCTACCTGGCCATGGCCAAGGCGGTCCAGGCGCTCCAGGCCAAGAAGGTCACGCGGATCATCCTGACCCGTCCGGCGGTCGAGGCGGGCGAGCGTCTGGGGTTCCTGCCCGGCACACTCACCGAGAAGATCGATCCCTATCTGCGCCCGCTCTACGACGCGTTGCACGACATGGTCGACCCGGAGTCGATCCCGCGGCTGATGGCGGCCGGCACCATCGAGGTCGCCCCGCTGGCCTACATGCGTGGCCGCACCCTCAACGATGCCTTCATCATCCTCGACGAGGCCCAGAACACCTCGGCGGAGCAGATGAAGATGTTCCTCACCCGGCTCGGGTTCGGCTCGAAGATGGTGGTCACCGGCGACGTGACCCAGGTCGATCTGCCCAGCGGCACGATGTCGGGCCTGCGCGTCGTCCGGGAGATCCTGGACGGGGTCGAGGATGTCCGCT
Source organism: Kineosporiaceae bacterium (assembly GCA_049283855.1). Taxonomy (GTDB): domain Bacteria; phylum Actinomycetota; class Actinomycetes; order Actinomycetales; family Kineosporiaceae; genus JADJPO01. The sequence continues at coordinate 5,690 of JBAPWU010000681.1, read as the reverse complement.
TCCATCTGCTGACCAGCGCTGACGTCGTGCGGCACCGGCTGGTCAGCGAGATCGTCGATGCCTACGGCCGGTGGGACGAGGCGCAGGCCGCCCCGCACCGGCGCTCGCGCCGATGAGCGTCGAGGTCAACAACGAGAGCGGCATGAGCGCCGACGAGGTGGAGATCGTCGCGCTCGCCCGGCACGTGCTGACCGATCTGCGGGTGCACCCACAGGCCGAGCTGTCCGTGGTGCTGGTCGACGAGGGTGCGATGAGCGCGCTGCACGAGCAGTGGATGGACGAGCAGGGCCCCACCGACGTGCTGTCCTTCCCGATGGACGAGCTGCGGCCGGGGCGCGACGGCGAGGAGCCGGTGGCGGGCCTGCTCGGCGACGTGGTGCTCTGCCCGCAGGTGGCCGCCCGCCAGGCCGTGACCGCGGGCCATTCCACCCACGAGGAACTCCTGCTGCTGACCACGCACGGCATCCTGCACCTGCTCGGCTACGACCACGCCGAGCCGTCCGAAGAGGCCGAGATGTTCGCCCTGCAGCGCCGCCTGCTGCTGACCTACCTGTCCACCCGGGGGCGTGGGTGAGCCTGCCGAGCGGACAGCTCGTGGTGCTCGCCGTCGTCCTGGTGATCGTGGCCGGGCTGCTGGCCGCGGCGGAGGCGTCCTGCGCCCGGGTCTCCCGGGGCCGGGCGCAGGAGCTGGCCGAGGAGCACCGGCGCGGTAGTGCCGCCCTGGTCAGGGTGGTCGGCGATCCGGGCCCCGTCCTGCTGGTGGCGACCTTCCTGAGGGTGCTCACCGAGATGGGCGCGGCCGTGTGCCTGACCCAGGCCAGCCTGGTCTGGCTGCCGACCTGGTGGCAGGGTGCGCTGGTGGCGCTGGCCCTGATCACCGCCCTGGTGTTCGTCGTGGTCGGGGTGGGGCCGCGCACCTACGGGCGCCAGCACGCCGACACGGTGGGCCTGGTCGCGGCCCCGGTGCTGCTCATGCTGACCCGGGTCCTCGGCCCGTTCGCCCGCCTGCTGGTGCTGATCGGCAACGCGATCACCCCTGGGCGGGGTTACCGGGACGGGCCGTTCGCCTCCGAGGCGGAGCTGCGCGAGCTGGTCGACATCGCCGAGGAGAGCCAGCTGATCGAGGCGGACGAGCGCGAGATGATCCACTCCGTGTTCGAGCTCGGCGACACCCTGACCCGCGAGGTGATGGTGCCGCGCACCGACCTGGTGTCGGTGAGCATGACCACCCCGCCGCACCAGGCGATGAGCCTGCTGCTGCGCTCGGGCTTCTCCCGGGTGCCCGTGGTCGGCGAGGACCTGGACGATGTTCGAGGGGTGCTCTACCTCAAGGACCTCGCAGGCCGCCTGCACGAGGATCACACGTGGCTCACCCGGCACACCGTGGCCGAGCTGCTCCGGCCGGCGCACTTCGTGCCCGACAGCAAGCCCGCGGACGATCTGCTGCGCGAGATGCAGCAGCGGGTGCCGCACGTGGCGATCGTGGTCGACGAGTATGGCGGGACGGCGGGCATGGTGACCTTGGAGGACCTGGTCGAGGAGATCGTCGGGGAGATCTCCGACGAGTACGACCCCGAGGAGAGCGACGTGGAGGAGCTCGGGGACGGCCGGTTCCGGGTGAGCTCCCGGTTGAACATCGAGGACATGGGCGAGCTGTTCGAGCTCGAGCTGGAGGACGACGACGTGGACACGGTCGGGGGACTGCTGGCCAAGGCGCTGGGGCAGGTGCCGATCGCGAACGCCAGCGCAGTGGTCGACGGGGTGCGGCTGACCGCCGACCAGTTCGAGGGCCGCCGGCACCGGCTGGCCACCGTGATCGTGGAGCGGGTATGAGCCAGCAGACGCCGGTTCCGTTCCGCAGCGGCTTCGCCTGCCTGATCGGGCGACCCAATGCCGGCAAGTCGACCCTGACCAACGCGTTGGTGGGGGAGAAGGTCGCGATCACCTCCAGCCGGCCGCAGACCACCCGGCACGCGATCCGCGGCATCGTGCACCGGCCCGACGCGCAGCTGGTGCTGGTCGACACCCCCGGCGTGCACCGCCCGCGCACCCTGCTCGGCGAGCGCCTGAACGACCTGGTGCGCACCACCCTGCTGGAGGTGGACGTGATCGGCCTGTGCATCCCGGCCGACGAGCCGGTCGGCGCGGGTGACCGGTTCATCGCCCGCGAGCTGGAGGAGCTGGCCAAGGACGGGCGCCGTCGTCCGCCGGTGGTGGTGATCGTGACCAAGACCGACCGGGTGTCACGGGCGGACCTGCCGCCCCAGCTGATCGCCGCCTCACAGCTGCTCGCGGCGGACGATGTGGTGCCGGTCTCGGCGGTGGACGGCTACCAGGTGGACCTGCTGGCGGACCTGCTGTTCGGCCACCTGCCGCTCGGGCCGCCGCTGTACCCGGACGGCGAGCTGACCGACGAGCCGGAACGGGTGATGATCGCCGAACTGGTCCGCGAGGCCGCGCTGGAAGGCGTGCGCGACGAGCTCCCGCACAGCCTGGCCGTGGTGGTCGAGGACATGGAGCCGCGTCAGGGACGGCGTGAGGACGACCCGCTGCTGGATCTGCGTGTCTTCGTCTATGTCGAGCGGGACAGCCAGAAGGGCATCGTGATCGGCCGCGGCGGAACCCGGCTGCGTGAGGTGGGCATCCAGGCGCGCCGCGAGATCGAGGCCCTGCTGGGCCAGCGGGTGCATCTGGATCTGCGGGTCAAGGTGGCCAAGGACTGGCAGCGGGACCCCAAGCAGTTGCGCAAGATGGGCTTCTGACGCCGCTCGCCGCCACCTCAAGGGGGTGCCGAACGGGGGCTGTACGCCGCGTTCGGCACCCCCTTCGCCGTTGTCCACAGGCACCTCCCGCGGGTGGCGCGAGGCTGGCCATCGTTGGCGTCGTGCACGCGATGGCGAGGGCAGGCGCCGGGCGCTGGGTCATCGCCGGACGGCACACCGTCGTGATCGGCAGCGGCGCACCGGGGGCCGAGGGCCGGCTGTGGCAGGCGGTCTGGGAGAGCGGCGCCGGTGCGGTGCTCGACGGCGTGAGCGCGCTGGTCGTTACCGGCCTGCGCGGGTTCGAGCGGGAGCAGATCGGCGGTGCTGGTGCTCTGTCTCGTGGTCCAGCAGCGGTTGGTGGCGCCCGCCCGGCTGCTCGCCGCCTGGGGTGAGGTGCGGCGCAGCACCCGCCGGGCTCTCCTGGACGCCGTGGTCCGTGATCTGTGCGACGGCGCGCACTCCCTCGGAGAACTCGATTTCGCCGCGCTGTGCCGCCAGTGGGGTATCCCCGAGCCCAGCCGTCAGGTGGTGCGCTCGCTGCCCGGCGGGCGGGTGTACCTCGATGTGGCCTGGGAGGGCATCGGCCTGGTGGTCGAGATCGACGGCGGACATCACGCTGTTGCGCTGAACCCGGTGGATGACGCCTTGCGCCAGAACGAGATCGTGCTCGGGGATGCCCGCGTTCTGCGCGTGCCCGTGCTCGGCCTGCGCCTGGCACCCCCGTGTGGATGATCCAGATCGCCCCGGGCTAGAGGCGCTCGACCACGGCGATCAGCAGCGCCTCCCGCAGGGCAGGTGGACAGGCGGCCAGCAACACCTGCACCGGCGCCATCCGCTCCGGCAGCTCCACGCCGCCGTCGTCGCCGGCAAGACCTGCGGCCGCCAGCACCGCGGACACCGTCGCGTCGTCCAGGCTCGCGGGGTCCAGCGAGCCCAGCATCGCGGCCAACCCGGGGTCGACGGCGACCGGCCCAGCGGCCCGCGCCGAGCTCACCGCCTCGCCCAGGGCGACCAGGAAGTCGGGCAGGTGCGCAGCGCTGGCTGCGCTCAGGCTCAGGTGCAGCGAGGCCTCGCCGCCGCGGAACGGCAACTGCGGCTGGGTGTACCAGCCGCGGGCCAGCAGCTCGTCGCACAGCGTGTAGACGTCGCACGATCCGTCCGTGGCCAGCGCGACCAGGGTCGAGTCCGGGACGGTGAGCAGGCGGAGCCCGGGAAGGCCGTTCACCGCCTCGGCGACCGCCACGGCGGCGCTGCGGGCGGTCGCGGCGAGCGCGGCATACCCCTCGTCGCCGATCATCGCGATCGTGGCCCAGGCGGCCGCGAGCGGGCCTCCGGACTTCGTCGACTGCAGGGTCGAGTTGATCACGCCATACCCCGGCCAGGCCGCCGTCGCCCAGAACTGGCTGTGCCGCAACGCCGACGAGCGATGCACGAGCACGGAGGCTCCCTTGGGCGCGTACCCGTACTTGTGCAGGTCCGCGGACACGCTCGTGACGCCGGGGACGGCGAAGGACCACGCGGGTGGTGGCGGCTCAGCGGTGCCCAGGAAGGGCAGCACGAAACCACCGATGCAGGCGTCGACGTGGCAGCGGATGCCCCGTTCGGCGGCCGCGGCCGCGATCGGCGCCACCGGGTCCACGACGCCGTGCGCGTAGGACGGCGCGCTGACCACGACGAGCACACTCCGATCGGTGAGTGCGGCCGCCATCGCGGCCGGGTCGGCCCGGAAGGTGACCGGGTCGACGTCCACCAGCACGAGGTCGAGCCCGAACAGGTGCGCCGCCTTGTGGAAGGCCGCGTGCACGGTCGTGGGCGCCACCACCTGGGGACGGTCGACGTCCCGGCGGGACTCGCGCGCCGCGAGCACCGCGAGCAGGCACGATTCGGTGCCGCCGGAGGTGACCGTTCCGGCGAAGCCCGGCGGGGCGTCCAGCAGGGTGGCCGTGAAGGCGACCACCTCGCGCTCCATCGTGGCCAGGGACGGGAAGGCGGTCGGGTCCAGACCGTTGGTCCCGGCGAAGGCGGCGATCGCCTGGGTCGCGACGGCCTCGACGTCGGGGCGGCCCGCGTCGTAGACGTAGGCCAGGGTCCGCCCGCCGTGCACGGGCAGGTCGTGCGCGCGCATCGCGTCGAGCCGGGCGCGAACCTCGTCGGCGGTGAGAGTCATGACCGTGGGTTCTCCTGTGGTGCTGGGTGGGTGGCCGGATCGAGACGGTATCCCCGCAACAGGGCCAGGGAGGTCAGCACGAGCAGCCCGGGCAGCAGCGAGAAGCCGAGGACGATCGCGGTGAGGGCCGATTCGGGTTGGGCCGCAGAGGAATCCGTCGACGACACATACCCGCCGAGGGTCAGCACCAGACCGTAGATCCCCGGCCCGAGGGCCATGCCCAGGGTCTCCCCGGCGGTCCAGACGCCGGTGAACACCCCGACCCGGTTCTGCCCGGTCCGCTGGGCATCGGCCGCCGCGACGTCGGGCAGCATCGCCAGCGGGAACAGCTGCGCCCCGGCGTATCCGATGCCGACCAGCGCCACGATGCCGTAGACCAGCGTCGACGGCAGGGAGCGGGCCGCGGTCAGCCCGAGGGCGGCTCCGCCGAGGACCACGGTGGCGGCGGCGTAGCCGCGCTTCTTGCCGGCGCTCGCCGCCAGTCGCTCCCACAGGGGCGTGCAGACGATGGCGGGGGCGACGAAGCAGACGAACAGCACCGAGCCCGCCCCCGGGCCCCGGAGCACCTGGCGCGCGATGTAGTCGACCCCGGCGAGCATCGCGCCGACGCCGAACGCCTGGAGGACGAAGGTCAGCAGCAGGGCCCGGTAGTCCGGGTCGGCGGCCACCAGTGCGACTTGGCTGCGCAGGCTGCCCGCCACCGCGTGGACCCGGCCGATCGGCGCCGCGCGGGTGCCCCACCAGGCGCCGAGGGTGCCCAC
>JBAPWU010000680.1:0-2863 GCA_049283855.1 Kineosporiaceae bacterium | reverse complement strand
GCAGCAGCCGGCCCAGCAGCCACCCGCCCAGCGACCCGCGCCGTCCACCGGTGCACCCCCGGGGCACGCACCGGCGCCCCGCACCGCCTGATCCTGCCCCGTCGGTGAGGGGACCCTGACCCCGGGGAGCCGCGGTGGCGCTTACGATCGGGGCATGTCCACTGTGTCTGTCGAAGCCGTCAACGCCGCGCTCGCCACCGTCAATGATCCGGAGATCCACCGACCGATCACCGAGCTGGAGATGGTCCGCTCGGTGGTGATCGACGACAGCCGGGTCACCGTCGACGTCCTGCTCACCGTGCCGGGCTGCCCGATGAAGGACCGGATCATCCGTGACGTGACGGCGGCGGTCAAGACCGTGCCCGGGGTGGACGACGTCACGGTGGTGCTCGGGGTGATGACCGACGAGCAGCGCCAGGCGTTGAAGACCCGGCTGCGGGGCGGGGCCGAGAACGGCCGCGACATCGTGTTCAACCGGCCGGGGTCGACCACACGGATCTACGCGGTGGCCTCGGGCAAGGGCGGAGTCGGCAAGTCGAGCGTGACGGTGAACCTGGCCGCCGCGCTGGCCGCCCAGGGCCTGTCGGTGGGCGTCCTCGACGCCGACGTCTACGGCTTCTCGGTTCCCCGGATGCTCGGTGTGACCGGCCAGCCGACCCGCGTCGACGACATGATCATGCCGCCGGTCTCGCACGGCGTGAAGGTGATCTCGATCGGCATGTTCGTCCCCGGCAACCAGCCCGTGGTCTGGCGCGGGCCCATGCTGCACCGGGCCCTGGAGCAGTTCCTGGCCGACGTCTACTGGGGCGAGCTCGACGTGCTGCTGCTCGACCTGCCGCCGGGCACCGGCGACGTGGCCATCTCCACCGCCCAGTTGCTGCCGTCGGCGGAGCTGCTGGTGGTGACCACCCCGCAGACCGCCGCCGCCGAGGTGGCCGAGCGCGCCGGGGCGATCGCCCTGCAGACCAAGCAGCAGATCATCGGCGTGGTCGAGAACATGTCCTGGCTGGAACTGCCCGACGGCACCCGGATGGACGTGTTCGGCTCCGGCGGTGGCCAGGTGGTCGCCGATTCGCTCACGCAGTCGGTCGGGGCGCCCGTGCCGCTGCTGGGCCAGGTGCCGATCGACATGGCCCTGCGCCGCGGCGGGGACGACGGCACTCCGGTCGTGCTGGCCGCGCCCGAGTCCGCCGCGGCCGTGGCGCTGGCGGGCGTGGCCCGTACCCTGGCCGCACGGGGACGCACCCTGGTGGGCCGGTCACTGGGTCTGAGCCCCGCCGGGCGCTGAGTTCCGCCGGGACACTCGGCTCAGGTGGCGTCGGGGTCGAACCGTGGCCCGGTGACCGGCGACTCGTCGACGTCGTCCGGTCCGGGCCGCTCGGGGGCCTGGCCGGCCGCCGGAGCCCGGGCGACCGGGTCGGTCCTCAGTCCCAGGGGGTCGTCGGGGTCGAACGTGTCGGCGAGGGCCTCGCGCACGATCCGGCGCGGGTCGTACTGGCGGGGGTCGAGCTTGCGCCAGTCGACGTCGTCGAACTCCGGGCCGAGCTCGGCGCGCACCTGCTCGCTCGCACCCTGCGCCATCCGGCGCAGCTCCCGGACCAGGCGCGCCAGCTGCTGGGTGTACTGCGGCAGCCGCTCGGGGCCCAGCACGACCGCGGCCACCGCCAGCAGGACGATGAACTCGGGCGCGCTGATGCCGAACACGGACGAACCCTAACTGCTTGGGGCGGCGGCGAGGGTCACCGCGAGGGTCAGCGTCCTGCCGCCCCGGCGCACGGTCAGCTGCACCGTCTCCCCGACGGCCTTGGCACGCACGGCGACCACCAGCTCGACCGGTGAGGTGACCGGGCGACCATCGATCGCGATCACGATGTCGCCGGGCTTGATCCCTGCCTTGTCCGCGGGCCCGCCCGGGGTGACGGCCTGGCCGCCGATGACCTGGCCGCTGACCTTGACCCCCTCCCCGGTGTAGCGCTCGTCCAGCTGGACCCCGATCACCGGGTGCTCGGCCACCCCCTTGGCGATCAGCGCATCGGCGGTGCGCTTGGCCTGGTTGGACGGGATGGCGAAGCCGAGCCCGATGTTGCCGGAGCCGGCCCCGCCCCCGAGCGCGGACGAGCTGGCGATGGCCGAGTTCACCCCGATCACCTGGCCGCGGGCGTCGACCAGGGGGCCACCGGAGTTGCCGGGGTTGATCGCGGCGTCGGTCTGGATCGCGTTCAGGTACGAGGTGGTGTCGCCGGTGCCGTCCCCGGCCCTGACCGGGCGGTTCTTGGCGCTGACGATGCCGGTGGTGACCGTGCCCTGCAGGCCCAGCGGCGCCCCGATCGCGATCACCAGGTCACCCACCACCACCTGGTCGGAGTCGCCGAGGGTCAGGGCCGCGCGGGGACCGATGTCGGCCTTGAGCACGGCCAGGTCGTAGGAGACGTCCGTGCCTACCACCGTGGCCGGCTTGTGGGTCCCGTCGTCGAGCACCACCGTGATCGTCGGGTCGGTCGTCGCGGAGACCACATGGTTGTTGGTGAGGATGTGGCCCTTGTCGTCGATCACGAAGCCCGAACCGGTGCCCTCGCCCGCCGCCCCCTTGATCTCGATCTGGACGACGCTGGGCAGCACCCGCGCGGCGATCTCGGCCACGCTGCCCACCGGCCGGGTGATCGGCGGGAGCGAGACGGACGGCGCCGATACCCCCGGGGCGCCCGGCGGGCTCGCACCGACCGTGCGATCGGCGTCGCCGCGGTCCATCAGCCAGTACCCGGACACCCCGCCGAGCACTCCCGCCATGAGAGCGAGGCTCGTCGCCGCGGCGACCATCGCGCCGAACCCCCGCCGACGCGCATTCGGCGCCGGTGACCCGAGC
>JBAPWU010000679.1:0-26230 GCA_049283855.1 Kineosporiaceae bacterium | reverse complement strand
CGGCATGGGGCAGCTTGGGGGCTCGGGTGGCTTGCTGACGAACCGCTCGGGGTGGGCGGCGTAGGCCAGGTCCAGGACGTCGGCGCGGGCGACCCGGACGGCGTCGGCGCGGCCGTAGTGGACGTCGGCCGGGGTGTGCCACCCCAGGAGAATGGTGATCATGGTTGTACCAGGGGAAGAACCGGGCACAGAAGACCCGGGACTCCTCGATGCAGGTGAACCGGTCGGGGAAGTCGGGCCGGTACTTCAGAGTCTTGAACTGGCTCTCGGAGTAGGGGTTGTCGTTGCTCACGTGGGGGCGGCTATGGGACTTGGTGACACCGAGGTCGGCCAGCAGGAACGCCACCGGCTTGGACATCATCGAGCTACCGCGGTCGGCATGGATGGTCAGCTGGTCGCGGTCGATGCCCTGCTTGCGGATGGTCTCGGCGAACAGCCGCTCGGCCAGGATCTTCGACTCCCGGGAGGCGACCATCCAGCCGACCACGTACCGCGAGTAGATATCCAAGATCACATACAGGTAGTAGTACGTCCACTTCGCCGGCCCACGCAGCTAGGTCGCTGGGTGGGTGTCGAAGGACAACTGCAGCCCCATGGCCAAGGCGATCTCCGGCTTCACTCGGGCCAGGATGCGATGCCCGACCGACAGCACCACCCGCGGCACGTGCCGGACCTTGAACGTCACCTTCTGGCACCAGCTGCGCCGAGAACCGTTGCCGCCATGACTCCCGGACGTTGCGCGTGCCGGCCCGCTCGCGCCGCGCTCCGGATCGTCGGCGGAAGTCGACTTGGTGACCCCGGACGAAGATCGAGGGCGAGGGCCGTTTCCGGTCGGGAGCGCGCAACTTCGAGGCGCAGGCAATTCCATCCAGATGGAGATGATCAACGATGAGGGCAGCGCGATTCCACGGCCGACACAACATCACGATCGACGAGATCTCCGAGCCCGTACTGCGGCCCGGCGCGGTCGCGATCGACGTGGCCTGGTGCGGCATCTGCGGCAGCGACCTGCATGAGTACCTCGAGGGGCCGATCTTCATCCCGCCGGTCGGCCACCCCCACCCGCTGTCCGGTGAACAGGAGCCGGTGACGATGGGCCACGAGTTCTCCGGCACGATTACCGCGCTCGGGGACGGGGTCACCGACCTCAAGGTAGGCGAGCACGTGGTCGTAGAGCCGTACTTCACGTGCGGCCAGTGCGACATGTGCCGGTCGGGCAAGTACCACCTGTGCCGGTCGATGGGCTTCATCGGCCTGTCCGGTGGCGGTGGTGGGCTGAGCGAGAAGATCGTGGTCGAGCGCCGCTGGGTGCACCCGATCGGTGACATCCCCCTCGACGAGGCCGCACTGATCGAACCACTGTCGGTGGGCCACCATGCCTACGTGCGCTCCGGCGCCCAGCCCGGTGACATCGCGCTGATCGGCGGAGCAGGCCCGATCGGTCTGCTCACTGCCGCGGTCCTGAAGGCCAAGGGCCTGACGGTGCTGATGTCCGAACTGAGCGAGGCACGCAAGGCCAAGGCCCGCGATACCGGCGTGGCCGACCACGTCATCGACCCCACCACCGAAGACCTCCAAGCCCGCGTCCTCGAGCTCACCGACGGTCGCGGGGTCGACGTCGCCTTCGAGTGTTCCTCGGTCAACGAGGTCCTCGACGCGCTCATCGACGCCGTCAAGCCCGGGGGGGTCGTCGTCAACGTCTCCATCTGGAGCCACCCCGCCTCCATCGACATGATGAAGATCGTGCTCAAGGAGATTGACCTGCGCGGCACCATCGCCTACGTCAACGACCACCCCGAAACCATCAAGCTCGTCCAAGACGGCAAAGTCGACCTCAAGCCGTTCATCACCGCGCGCATCGACCTCGCCGCCGTCGTGGACCAGGGACTCGACACCCTGATCAACCACAACGACACCGCCGTGAAGATCCTGGTACACCCCTGACGTGACCCCAGAGGTGTGCATAGACGGCCGTTTCCGGGCGGGCCCAGCTCGGTGTTCGTGATCTTGACGGGAAGTCGTGTCCTCAACACATCGTCGGGGCCGTGTGGTCGCCCACGGCCGCTCTCTTGCTCTTTCGCCGTCACGCCAGCCTTTACCTCGGCACCCTGACCCGGACACTGGCGACGACCTCGCCCATCGACCGGCCGGCAGCCGGCCCCTGACCACGCCCTTCGGCCGGAACGCACGCTCTTGCCGCTGGGCGTGCGGCCGTAGCGTGGGTCTGTCGTTCCGGCCGCGGGGCCCACCTCTCCGGCCGGAATCCCCTGACCCCCGGGACGGGAGCCGTGCTGTACTCGGGCAATGCGTGTCCAGCGGCTCCCCCCGGGTACCGCGACCGTCGTCCTGGTCGAGGGTGACAGCGACCGCGAGGCGGTGGTGACCCTGGCCCGGCGCTCCGGCATCGACCCGGCGGAGCGCTCGGTCGCCGTGGTGGCCATGGGCGGGGCGACCAACGTCGGTCACCACGTCCGCCGGTTCGGTCCCGGAGGGCTGGGGCTGCGGCTGCTCGGTCTGTGCGACGACGGCGAGGCCGTTCACTTCTCCCGGGCCTTCGCCCGGGCCGGGTTGCCTGCCCTGCCCGACGCCCCGACCTCGGCCGGCGGCTTCCACGTGTGCCGGCACGACCTGGAGGAGGAGCTGATCCGGGCCCTCGGGGTCGAGGCCGTGCTGGCCTTCGTCGCCGACCGGGGTGAGCTGGCAGCCTTCCGGATCCTGCAGCGTCAGCCCGCCCATCGCCGCACGCCGGTCGAGGACCAGCTCCACCGCTTCGTCGGCACCCGGTCCGGGCGCAAGCGGGACTACGGGGCCGGATTGGCCGCCGCCGTCCCCCTCGACGCGGTGCCCGCCCCGCTGACCGCCCTCCTGGCCCAGCTCTGAGCTGACCCACCGGGCGGAACGGATCCGGGGGTCTCGCCCTGCGCGCGCCCGATCACGCTGCGCAGCCGTACACCGTCGTGAGGCGGTCGAGCACACAGACGGAGCCCTAGGCTGGCTGACGGGAAGCGTCCCTGTGTGTAGGACCGGGTCGTGGCGGGACGGGTGGCCCCGTCCCGCACCAGCGGGTGCCCGTACGGGTTGTCGTCCACACCCTGCTCGTCGCCGGAGGTTGCGTCATGGCCGTCACCAGTGCCCGTTCGGCCGTGATCGTCGCGGGCGCCCGGACGGCGGTGGGTCGCCTGACGGGGGTCCTGAAGGAGTTCTCTGGGGCCGAGCTGGGCGCGGTGGCGATCGCCGGGGCGCTGGCCAGGGCCGGGGTGGCGCCGGCTGACGTCCAGTATGTGATCATGGGTCAGGTGCTGACCGCTGGGGCCGGACAGATCCCCGCGCGTCAGGCGGCGTCGGGGGCGGGCGTCCCGCTCGAGGTCCCGGCGCTGACGATCAACAAGGTGTGCCTGTCCGGAATCGACGCGATCGTTCTGGCCGATCAGCTGATCCGGGCCGGGGCGTTCGACGTCGTGGTGGCCGGCGGCCAGGAGTCGATGAGCCGGGCGCCGCGCCTGCTCGTGCTGTCGCGGGAAGGCGCCGGGCCGGGGGCGGTCACGATGCGGGACCACCTGGTTCGGGACGGGCTCTGGGATTCCCTCACCGATCAGGGCATGGGCAGCCTCACCGAGGCGTCCAACGCGGGGGATCGCTTCTTCAGCCGCGCGGAGCAGGACGCCTTCTCGGCGCGATCACACCGGTTGGCGACACAGGCATCGAGGAACGGGATCTTCGAGGCGGAGATCGTCCCGGTGAGCAGTCGGGACGGCTCGGGCGAGCCGGTGGTGATCTCGGCCGACGAGGGCCCGCGGGACGACGTCACGGTGGAGTCGCTGGCACTGCTGCACCCGGCGTACAGCAAGGACGGCACGATCACGTCGGGTTCGGCGTCCCAGAGCAGCGACGGGGCCTGCGCGGTCGTCGTCATGGAGCGGGGCGAGGCGCGGCGGCGCGGGCTGACCTGGATCGCTGAGATCGGGGCGCACGGTGTGGTCGCCGGCCCGGACTCCTCGCTGCAGCACCAACCGGCTGACGCCATCGCGGCCGCCTGCGCCAAGGAAGGAATCACCCCGGCCGATCTCGACCTCGTCGGGATCAATGAGGCGTTCGCCGTGGTCGCGCTGGCGTCCGTACGCAAGCTCGGCCTCGACCCGGACACGGTGAACGTCAACGGCGGCGCGATCGCGATCGGGCATCCGATCGGGGTCTCCGGTGCCCGGATCAGCCTCCATCTGGCGCTCGAGCTCGCCCGGCGTGGCGGCGGCGTGGGCGCGGCGGCACTCTGCGGCGGAGGCGGGCAGGGCGAGGCGCTGATCATCCGGGTCCCTGAACGGTGACCAGCGGCGCCCCGTCCGGACGTGGCTCCGTGCCCGCCCGATCATGCCTTCGGTGAGGCCGGCGACTCATCCTGCGGCCAGGCCGACCTCTGCCCGCAGCCTCCGCTCGGCCTCGGCCATGTGCTGCTCCAGCAGCCGCAGTCGGCGCCGGTGCGGGAGCAGTACGTCGTGGCGGTACCGCTCGATCGAGTAGATGATCGTCTCGATCCGCAGCCGGACCGACCCCGGGGACTTGTTCTCGTCGATGTCCTTGAAGCAGAAGTACGGGGTCGCCGCATCCTGGATGATCCGCTGGACCGTGGAGTACACCGGGGCGTCGTGCCCGCACTTGAAGCTCGACAGCTCGACGGCGACGAGGTTGGGGTGCCGTGCGGTGAACTTCGCGGCCCAGAGCTTGCGTGAGGTGTTCTCGGAGTACGACTGCTTCCACACGTCGGAGATGTCGAGGGGGTGGTCGACGGCGCCCGCGGCCACCTCGTCGCCGAACAGCCGCTCCAGCAGGTCCGCGTCCGTCGGCAGCGTGTGGCAGGTGAGCACGGGGTAGCCGGCCTGCTGGAGGTCGTCGAGGATGCCGTGGTTGATCCCGGGGTCGTCGTGGTACGGCCTGCCGAGCAGGACGATCCCGACCCGGTCCTCGGCCTCGAGCCGGTCGATCACCTCGCGGGCCTGCCCGCGCAACTGCGCCCAGAAGGCCTCCAGCTCCCGGTAACCGGCCTGGATCGCCCGCTCGTTCTCCCCGGGGGTCAGGCCCAGGACGTCGGCGAGGGCGAGGAACATCTGCCGCTCGCACATCCTCCGGTCGGACAGGTCGACGATGGGGTCCAGGTAGCGCACGCCCAGGTCGGCGAAGACGTCTCCCTCCTTGCGGAAGGCTGCCTTGACCGCCTCCGGCGTCGCGGTCACCGTCGCGCAGGACCGTGATGCCGCGGTGCCCGGCAGAGCCGGCGGGAGTGCGTCGATCATGGGGAAGAAGATGAGGTCGAGCGGGCGTCGCCGATGGTGGGTGAAGAGCAGGTTGTGCACGTGCGGTATGCCCAGCTTGCTGGGGAAGCACGGATCGACGGAGGAGCGGCGGACGCCCTCGCGGTAGAGCCGGTCGGTGGTCACGTCGGAGTACACCAGGTTGCGCGCGGGGATCCCGAGCGCCTCGAAGTAGGCGGAGAAGAACGGGTTGGTCGAGTACAGGTTGAGCGCCCGGGGGATGCCGATCCGCAGGTGGGACCGCCCGGCCAGCAACATGTTCCGGTGCCTGGTCCGAGCGCTCAGGCGACCGCGGCGCGGCGGGTCCAGCACCGGCTCGGGATGGCGCGCCCGCCACACCGCCCTGGCGGTGAGGGCGGCGAAGTTGGGGTGGGCGGCCGTCGCGGCGTCCCGGCTCTTCTTGATCACGCGCATCGTTGAGACGTCCTGGGCCTCGCCGCGCTCGCAGGAGTGCCCGACCACGATCCGGCGCGCCCCGGCCGGGATCGGGAGGCCGGCGGCCGGGGCAGGCTCCGTGTGTCCGTCCGCCAGCCGCACCGCGTGCACGGTGACGTCGACGAAGGTGCGCAGGCAGCCGTTCTTGCAGAACGTGCAACGGGTCTCCTCGCTGCGGTGCGTGCGGTAGCTGAGCTCGCGGACGGCCGCCATCCCGATGAAGGACGTCGAGCCGCCCTGCGCCATCACCCGCGCCGCCTCCAGCGCCGACCCGATCGCGCCGGCCTCGCCGCAGTGCTCGTGGACGCGGACCGTCGGCGGGCGCTCCTGCCCGCGGAACCGGGACGTGATGAAGTCGACCTGCGCCTTGACTGCGGCGAGGTTGCGCTGGGTGCCGCCCTGAAGGACGAACGTGCTGCCCAGCGCGGGCAGGTTCGGCATCTGCGCGACGTAGAGCCAGATGTTCTTCGGCAGCACTGCTGCCAGTCCGGCCATGATCTCCTCGGGCCGCCACCCCTGGCGCTGGAAGTCGACGATGTCCGCCTGGAGGAACACCGCGCAGCCGTAGCCGAAGCTGGGCATCCGGCGGGCGGCGAAGGCGGTCTCGGCGAACTCCTGCACCTGCCAGCCGAACAGCTCGGCCGTCGACTGCAGGAAGTACCCGTTCCCGGCCGAGCACTGGGTGTTCAGCCGGAAGTCGGTGACCTGGCCGTTCTTCAGGAGGATGATCTTGATGTCCTGGCCGCCCACGTCGCAGATGACGTCGACGTCGCCGTAGGAGTTCAGGGCCGAGCGGGTGTGGGCGACCGTCTCGACCAGGGCCACATCGGCCCCCAGCGCCTCGCGCAGGACGTCCTTGGCGTAGCCCGTCGTCCCCGCCCCCAGCACGCGGAGCGTCGCTCCCTGGCCAGTGACCTGCTCCTCCAGCCGGGACAGCACCTCCTTGGCGTCCTCGATGGGGTTTCCCCGGGACAGCTGGTAGGTCTTGGCCAGCACCGTGTGGTCGGGGCCCAGGAGCACCGCCTTGGTGGACGTCGAACCGCCGTCCAGCCCGATGAACGCCTCGACCGCCTGCCCGGGTCGGAAGGTCGCCGGCTGGAACTCCGGGGTGCGGTAGCGGCCGAGGAAGTCCTCGAGCTCGCCGGGGCCGGTGGCGAGCGCCCGCCCCTCCTGGACGGCGCCGGCCCGCGCGTGGCCCTCCTCGACCCGCCGCCGCAGCTCCTGCAGGCCGCGGTAGGGCACCGCCCCCGCGGGCTCGGCACGGTTCTGCTCGACGGCGCCGAGCGCGGCGAAGTAGACCGCGTGATCGGGGACCCGGACCAGGTCCTCGACCGCGGCGTCGACCTCGACCCCCCGTTCCTGCCACAGCCGGACCAGGTTCTCCTGCCAGGCCTCGACCAGCCCGGGCAGGAACGCGTGCGGCCCGCCCAGGAGCAGCACCTCCGGTCGCAGGGTGTTCCCGCGGGTGAGCACGGACAGGTTCTGCCCCACGATGGCCTCGTACACCGACGCCATGAGCTCGGCGGCGGGCACCCCGAGCTTCTGCAGGGAGTTGACGTCGGTCTCGGCGAACACGCCGCACTTGCCGGCGACGGGGTGCAGTCTGACCCCGCGGTAGGCCAGGCCGGCCAGATCCTCGGGGGCGATCGAGAGCTTCGAGGCGATCTTGTCCAGGACGGCGCCCGTTCCCCCGGCGCACTTGTCGTTCATCGAGGTGACCTTGGCGGTACGCCCGGTGCCCGGATCGCGACGGAAGATGATGATCTTCGCGTCCTGGCCGCCGAGCTCGACGACGGAGCTCACCCCGGGGTGGCGGCGCTCCACGGCCAGCGCCACGGCGGTGACCTCCTGGACGAACCGCGCGCCGAGGTGCGGTGCCAGGGCGGCGCCGCCCGAGCCGGTGACGGCCAGACGGAACCTCTCGGGCCGGCCGGTGCCCGGGAAGGCGGCCTCGATCCGGCCGAGCATGTCCAGCGCCCGCTCCGCCTGGCGGGTCTCGTGCCGCTCGTACTCGCACCACACCAGGTCACCCGTCGCCGCCTCGACAACGACGGCCTTGAGCGTCGTCGAGCCGACGTCCAGGCCGATCTCCCACGCGCTCATCGGCCCGACCGCATCCGGTCGGCGACATGCAGCACGAAGTTGGCCGCCGTCCCGGCGACCCCCTCATGGTGCGGCACGTGGTGCATCGCGCTGGTCAGCTCGGGGTGGTCGGCCGCGTAGTCCCGGACGGCGTCCAGGGTGAGCCCGGTGCGCTCGAGCACCCCCTCGAGCTCGAGCGTGCACTTGGCCCGGGCGTCCCCGAGGGCCATCTGGACCCGGCTGTGCGCATTGACCTCGCCCTCCCCGGAGGTCTCCACCGGTAGGTACACCATGTCCGGGTAGTGGCTGGTCACGGCCGACTGCACGGCGTCGGACTGGGTCGAGGGCATGCATCCGAACGGCTTGAGCGACAGCACCATGTGGCACAGGCCCCGGGTGGAGTAGTAGAGGTTCTTGGCCACCTCGAGGTGTCCCTCGCCGCCCGCGGCGCGGGAGTTGTAGTAGGGGTGGGCCATTCGCTGCAGTTCGTACTGGTCGGTCAGGGGGTGCGGCAGCCCGCCCAGGGCTGCCCGGTGCCGCTCCCACTCCCGCCGCACGATCGCCTCGGCCACGCCGAGCGGGGCGTTGGCGCGGCGCAGGCGCAGGTCGTCGGCTAGGCGGCCGAGGACGTCGCCGCTGCGCCGGACGGCGCGGTCCGGCCCGATGCCCTTGCGGTCGGTGTTGCGCTGCTTGGACTGGTGCAGCAGGTACATGATCCACGTGGCCACCGGTTCGACGATGACCTGGGCGCCCTCGCGTTCCAGGAACTCGAACATCCGGAAGTTGCCGTCGCCCTCAGTGGTCTGGGCCCAGAACTCACCGGTGATCTTGACTACGGGCCGTGGCCGGGTGCGATCCACCTGCACCGTGGCGAGGCGGTCGCGGACGTCGGCGAGGGCGTCGACGAACCGGTGGCCGAGCACCTCCTCGGCGATGGCCAGGCCGTGCCGGGAGCGCGTGCCCCGCCGCGCCACCCGTCGGAGCCCGGCCCGCACGGACGACGGCGAGGTACCGCCCCTGGCGAACACCTCGCCCAGGCGGGCCACGCACTCGGCCAGCTCGGCGTCGGTCCGGCCTGGCTCCACCTCGAACGGGCGGATCTGGTAGCCGACGTCGTTGAGCAGGTCGCCGACGACGATGCCGTACAGCAGGGCGAGGAAGAAGTCGACGTCGAAGTCGATCCCGGTGCCCTCACCGGTCTGGTCGAGACCCGCGTCCTTGTCGAACAGGACGACCCGGAACCCGTCGAACCCCGCGTTGCGCAGGGCAAGCCGGTACTCCGCCTCGTACATTCCGAACCGGCAGGGACCGCACGCCCCGCCGGTCACCAGGACGAAGCGGTCGAGCAGCTCCTCCCGCGGCGTCCCCGCCTCCTGGAGCTCCTGGAGGTGCTTCACCAGGTTGCCCACGGTGAAGTAGTTGGGGTTGCACTGCCCGGGATTGCCGTACTCCTTGCCGGTCTGGAAGGAGCTCACGTCCGGGCACGGCAGGGGCTCGCCGTCGTGGCCCAGCCCCTGCAGGGCGGCCTTGATCAGCTGCTCGTGCTTGTCGGTGAGCCCGCCGAACAGGATGGTCGTCCGGTGCCGGTCCGCCGCGACGAAGCGGCGTTCGGCGGGGCGCCGGTAGTGGTTGGTGGTGAGTTCGATGCCGAGGTCGCGAGCCGCCCGGGCGCGCTCGGCGCGCAGCCGGGCGGGGAGCTGATCCTCTGACGGTGACGGGGGAGTCCGTGTGTCGCTCACTCCACCCTCCCTCCCCTCAGGGCCGGTCGACGGCCGGGATGATCCCGGCCCCCTCTGATCGGAGTGTGCCGCCGAAGGGGCAGAAGTCACCAGACCCCTTGGCCCTTCGTCCGCCGCAGGCTGCATGCCGCTCGCTCGACGGTCACGACTCGCCCTGGGCCGCCAGCTTCTGGAGCATCACGGCAAGGCCGTGGCGAGCGGTCTGCTCGGCGTCGTGGACACGAGCCTGCATCGCTCGGGCTGCATCGAGCTGGGCGATGGCCTCGCGCTCGGCCTCCAGCCACGCCTCGACGCTCTGCTCCCGCTCCCGCTGCGCCGCGGCCCGATCCGCGTGATAGCCGTGAACCTCTCCCTCGGCGAGTTCCACGGCCCGAGCGACCAAGTACCGGAAGGCGACCTTGACCTTCCTCTCGGTCGTCTTGCGGCCCAGCGCCTCCAACTCCTCCTTGACCGAGGCACGCATGAAGACCAGGCGGTCCGACTGATACTGCCGGCCGTCCGCTGCCCGACGGGCCCGGGCGAGTTCCTCACGCGCGGTCGCCAGGGCCTGTTCAGCCTCACGAACCGCCGTTGCCGCCGCGTGCACCTGCGCAGCGAACCTCACGGTCAATACCTGGGAGAGCCGCTCCCACTCGCCTGGGTCGACGTGACCGGGCTGCTGGCCGTGGCCGGTGTCGCCAGAGGCTGATGTCGCTGGGGGATCGCGGTGATTCATGCCCGCCCTCGAAGTCGAAGTCCTCTCAAACCCCCATGATCTCACCCGTCGGACGGCGATCAGCCGCCAACGCGGCCCGCCATCAGCGCCGGACCGAGTCATCTGGTTCGCCTCTACGCCGTGCGTGACGCCCGCGTGCTCAGCGGCGCCGAATGAGAATCGTTGGTCTGCACGGCGGATGCTCCTCTCCTGTCAGGACATTCGCCTCTTTGGACGTGAGTCTCCGAGGGGGACGATTGGCCCACGGGCCGGTTGGACCGAGGCAGCGTTGCAGATCATGCGCGAAAGGACGCCGGGCGCCCTGGTGGGCTCGGACACGGGGCCATTGCCCAGCGGTGATGCGGGGTGACTCGTGGGCACACGTGGGAGCAGTCGTGGCGCCAGCCCGCTGGACCGGGCGCTCGACGTGTTCCGCGTTCGCCAGTACTTCAACGTGCTGGCCCGCAGCCGAGACCTGCTCGACGGCGTGCGCGCTGACCTCGGGTTCGTGGACGACGTCCGGCGAGCGGTGCTCCCGATCACCACGGCTCGGCGCAAGCCCGTTGGCTCGCCGTTCCCTGCCCCGGATCACGCAGTGTCACCGTTGGGCGGCCGGGTCGGAGTCGTGAGCACCGGTGGCAGCGGAGCGCTGGCCTGCCTGGTCGGGGTCGCCCGTGCGCTGGAGGAGTCCGGGACCGAGGTCTGTGTCTGGTCCTTGTGCTCGGGTGGGGCGCTGTTCGGCTTCCCGCTCGCAGCCGGGATGAGCCCTGAGGAGGTGGCAGAGCTTGTCGCGTCGATGGATCCGAGCGACTACATCGACCTGTCCTGGCGCGACCTCGGGACGGCGGTGGCCACGGGTGGCCGGGGTTGGGCGGGCCTGCTGCGCGGAGACAAGCTCGAGGCCTTCTACCGGCGCTGCCTCGGCGAGCGCACTCTCGGTGAGTTGGCCACGCCGGCCTACGCGCCGATCTGGAACATCGAGAGCAACACCGTCGACTACCTCGGCCCACGAACCTATCCGGACCTGCCGGTGGCCCGTGCCATCCGGCTGGCGGTATCCCTTCCGCTGTTCATCCAACCTGTCCTGCTGAACGGCCGGTCGTGGTGCGACGGCGGCATCGTCGACATCTTCCCCGTCCACCCGGTGCTCGACATCGAGCCACCCATCGACACGGCGATAGCGATCAACTGCTTCTACCCCAGCGGGTTCACCGGCGAGGACGTGTCCGGATGGGAGCGACAACCGCTCAGCGTCCTGCGTATCGGCAGTCAGGTCCGGACAAGTCAGCAGGTGCAACTGGCGCGTGAGAACCTCGCCCGGTTGCGGGCCCAGGCGCGGGTCCTGCTGGTCGAGCCCGTCCCGTACCGGAAGGTCTCCGGCACCGGCTTCTACCAGCAGTTCCTCGACACCTCGCAATGGCCGGAGTTCATGCTCGCCGGACGTACGGACGCACTCGCCGCCGTCCGGGCCTGCGGTTCGTCTGCCGGAGCGTCAGATACACCTCGGACCGGTCCATCGTGATGGGCGAGGGAGGCACCCCGGCCGCTGGCGCCAGCACGCGGTCCGGCACCGGGGGGCTGCGGCGGGGGATCGTGATCCGGATGCTGGAGCTCCTGGTCGAGTTCGCCCTGTTCGGCGTCGTCCTGTTCATCGCCGCCGGCACGATCAGGTGGGTCAACGGCTGGGCGTTCCTGGTGGTGTCGCTGACGGTCGTGCTGGCCAACGCGGTGTACGTGCTGCCCCGAAACCCCGAGGTCATTGTCGAGCGGGGCCGCCGACACACGGGGACCAGGTCCTTCGACACCGTCGTCATGAGCGGGTACACGCTGCTCTATGTGGCGCTGTTCGTGGTCGCAGGGCTGGACGCCGGGCGGCTTCACTGGGCGCCGCTCGGCGGCGGCTGGGCCGTGCTCGGCGCCCTGCTCATGGTGGTGGCCACGGTGCCGGTCGCCGGCGCCATGGCGGTGAACCGCAACCTGGAGCAGACCGTGCGGATCCAGAGCGAGCGTGGCCACGACGTGGTGTCCACCGGCCCGTACCGGTTCGTCCGCCACCCCATGTACCTGGCGATGCTGGTCCAGTTGCCCGCCACCGCGTTGCTGCTGGGCTCTGCGTGGGCCCTGATTCCCGCGGCAGGCGCGGCGGTCGCGCTGGTGGTACGCACGGCGCTGGAGGACCGCACCCTGAACCAGGACCTGCCCGGCTACCAGGACTACGCCCGGCACACCCGGTACCGGTTGGTGCCCGGAGTCTGGTAGCTGCACCCGGCGCTGTCGCTCACCGGGCGGCGGATGCGCCCTACCGTTCGTCGGTGAGGGCTTCGGGGGTGGCCTCTGGGGCGGCCTCGGCGTCGCCGTGAAGCGGTGCGTCTTCTGTGTCGTGTGGTGGTTCTGCGATGGCGCGGCTGCGGTTGATCATCCGGTCCTTCAGGGCGGTGCGGTCGAAGGGGAGCGGCTGGGTGGTGTCGAGGAAGTGCAGGAGCACGCGGGCGAAGCGGGCGGGCTCGTCCATGTGGGGGAAGTGGTGGGACTGCTCGAAGACCTCCAGCTGGCTGCCGGGCAGCTCGGCGTGAGCGGTGTGGGCGTGCGTGACGGGGATCACCGGGTCGCCGGCTCCCCAGATGATCAGAGTCGGTCGTCCCTCGGCGAGATAGTGCCGGTCGCCCGCATGCACCCGCTGCCCGCCTGGCTCGACCACGCTACGCAGTGTGTGCACGAAGGCCTTGCGATTCGGGCTGTCGGACAGGCTGGCGTAGCCGCGGGCGAGTTCGACCATCGACGGGCGCGGGCGGACGGACAGGCCGTGCAGCAGTCGAGCGGCGGCCTTCCCAGCGCTTCGCACGTGGCTGTTGGCGATCAGCGGCAGCACGAGATCTGCGCCTGGCACGGTCGCGGCCCGCAGCGCCCAGCTCACCTCCCGGCCCAGCCCACCGCTGGAGACCAGGACTACCCGTTCGCAACGCTCGGGGTACTGATAGGCGAACTGCATGGCGACACCGCCGCCGAGGGAGTGGCCAACGATGGTCACCCGCTCGTGTCCGAGGCAGTCCAGCAGGTCACGGAGCCCGGAGGCGAACGAGCCCAAGGAATAGTCACCGGTGGGCTTGTCGGAATCGCCGTGCCCGAGCAGGTCCGGGGCGATGACGTGGGCGTGCTCGGCCAGCGCCGGGATGACCGGATCCCAGGTGGCGCTGCTGCTGGTGATCCCGTGGATCAGCAGCAGAACAGGCAGACCCGGGTCGCCGGCCACCCGGTAGGCCACTCGATGGCCGTGCAGCGTGACGTGGTTCTGGTGCATGCAACCTCCACAGCCGAGACCTTCAGCAGAACACGTTTCGAGCCCGTTGTGCTCCTTCCGGCGAGGTGAATTGCGATACCGCCATGACCCGGGGAGCGGACTCAGCCGTCGAATCCGGCGAGGCAGTCGGTGAAGAACGAACGCACGAGCAGGAACATGAACGCCCTGCAGTCGGTGTGCACGAAGCGCGGCACCCAGCGCGGCCGGTTCTCCCGGATCAGCGCAGTCGTCTCCAGGTGCACCAGCTTCCGCAGGTCGGCGTCGTCCAGCGGAGCGACGCAGAACACTGCGGGCACCTCCAGCCGCGGCGGCGTACCCATGAGTTGTTCGCGGTCCAGCGGCATCGGCCCGTCGACCTCCGCGATGACCGGCACGAGGTAGTCGGCCAGCTCCGCCCGGGCAACGACGGTCGGCAGGTCGGCCGTGACGACCGTCTCGACTCGCAGGGGCATGCCTCGCCAATCGGCCTCGAAGGATCGCAGGTCGCCGTCCTGGACCGGGTTGAGCTCAGCGATGGCGGCGAGCTGGTCGAGCAGCTGGATCCGGGCCTGGTCGTGGTGCCCGATCAAGAGGAATGTCGGCATGTTTCAGTGTGGCAGCCTCTCCGACTGCGGCCCGCCGGGACGAGGGCGAACGCGGTGCGAGGCAGCCACGCTCAGGTGAGGCCGGGCGCCGGTCCCACGGCGGCCCGCTGGGCGGCCGTGGCCGCCACCGCCGCCAACCACGCCTGGCCGCCCGGAATCGGGAGAGCACCCGTGGGCCTGCGGTTGCCATCGACGCTGAGGCTGATCAGCCGGTTGCCGGACAGCAGAACGGCGGAGCCGTCGGTGAGCGCACCGGTGCGCGCCTGCACCACACCGGTGATCAGGCGGGTATCGGTCGCGACCAGGAGCGTGCTGCCGCCCTCGAACCGGGTGCACCGGGCGACCTGGCGGAGGTATTCGGTGAGGAGGGCGGTGTTCGGGCGGTCGAGCTGCAGGACGGTCTCGAAGGCCAGGACCTGTCCTCCGGGCACGTCCGCGACGAAGGTGCGGTCCGCTCCGGACCCGTCCACGATGACGTGCGAGTTGCCCGGCGCCGGAGACGGAAGAGGCCCCGTGCCGCTGAGGCATCGGGGGAGGCCGACACCGTCCACGTCGCTGCTGGGCAGCGTGTCGTCGATCCGCCACGCGACGGCGGTCTGGTCGCGCTGAAGGTCCTGAAGCTGCAGGAAACCAGTGGTGGCGACGTTCGCCGTGCGTGGCGCAGGCATGGGGATGAGGGACTCGTGGGGGGCGGGGCCGGATGACGTGGAGGTGACTGGCAGGGCGGGGGAGAGGGCAACCGCAGGTGCCTGTTGGGTGCGGATCCGCTCGAACACAGTGATCAACGATTCAGGCACGATGTGTCGCCTCCTCCTCGAGAAGGGGGCCGAGTGCGGCGCGTGCACGCAACCACGCCCGAGGGAATGCCTCCTGCACGCAGTCACGGGCTTCCTCGACGTCACCGGTGACGAAGTAGACCTGAGTGACCAACCGGCCGAAGTTGCCCGCGTACAGATCCTCGAAGCGGTCGCCGCGGCAAGGCTGCGGGGCCTGCCGCACGGCGGCTGCAGAGTGATCGCTCATCCGTCCTCGTCCTGGTCCGCACCGAACCGACGAGGCCGGTGCTACTGCCTGGACGCCGCATCAGGCCGCATGGTCGCATCCCGATTCCATCCTCTGGGCAGGTCGTCGAGGAGCCGCGGACACCTCCCGCCCCACCGCTGCTGTTCAGACGCGCCGGTAGCGAAGATCCAGTACCTGTGGCGACCTCCTGGACCGGAGGCTTGCCGTCCTCGCGGGATGGACGGGCGACGAGTTCGAGATCACGTTCACTTGAGGCTGAACGGCGGGTATTGGTCCGTGACCAGCAGGAACGCGTAGGCCTGCACCCGAAGTCCCCACCGGCCGACGCCGACCAGGTAGTCGAACAGGGAGCGCGGGTAGCGTCCGGTGAACAGGATCGCGAACCAGACGATCACCCAGACGACGACCCCGCCGAGCGCCAGAACGGCGAGAACGATGTAGTGCGGGATGGCCAGCAGCCACTTCACCAGCGGCAGCCAGCGGTTGAGGTCAGCCTCGACGTCGGGGTAGTCGATCTCCAGATGGACCGACTGCTCGTCGACGGTCGAGGGGTACCGGTCGGTGAGCAGGAAGAGATACGCGCCGACCCGGGCCCCGAAGCGGGTGAACTCGCGGGCGAAGTCGAACCACCAGCGGGGGTACCGCTGCCGGAACACGATCATCAGCAAGGTCGCGGCGAACAGTCCCCCTTGGATGCCGCCGCCACTCCTGGTGGTGGTGGTGACCACGTCACCCGACACGCTTCGCACCGTCTCGTTCGACTCTGCCGACAGAGCGCTCAGGACGATGACGATCGGAATGGCCCAGACCAGCCGGAAGGCCGATGTCATCCGGTCCAGCCGTTCGGGATAGTCGACGTCCAGGCGCGCTGCGTAGACCTCGGACTGTGTGACCACGACTATGTCTCCTCACGCCGGCGCACCGCCCTCCGGCGGTCGCGGCTGTTCGTCAGTGCCGATGTCGCGGAACACGGCCAGCCTCCTCGCGTGTCCGTGTCCGCGTCAACTGTCACGGTTTGTCCTTGGGTGCGCTCGCTGCGTTCACTTCGCGTCGTCCGGAGACGTGCGTGCTGGGACCGCTCGGGGCGTCGGGACGTAAGGGCCTCCTGCGAGGGACACGCCTGGGCGAGGCTGCACCCAGCGGTGCACCCCTCAGGTGTGAGGAGTCCGGATGTCCTCGGTCCCGGCGTCAGACGGGTCGGGCTTCGACCCGGGGCGCCAGTTGGCCATCGCCAGGCGCGCCATCGCCAAACACTCCTTCTGCGTGCTGGCCACGTCGTCATCCCGCAACCGTCCCCACGCGGTTGGTCTGCTGTATGCGGCGGTTGACCTGACGCTGTACTTCCTGGTGAGCCAGGACAGCGTGAAGGTCCGCAATGTGCGTGAGAACCCGGCCGTGGCCGTCTGCATCCCGGTACGGAGGTATCCGTTCGGGCCGCCGATGGCAGTGCAGTTCCAGGGCACCGCGGAGGTCCTGGCGGTGGATGATCCCGGCATCCAGGAGCTCCTGCGAGCGGGCCGGCTGAAGCCGATCGCCGGGTTCGGGGCCATCGGCAAGCCGGGGGTCTGCGTGATCACGGTCGCGCCCACTCGGAGAATCGCCACCTACGGCCTCGGGGTGCCGCTGAGGCGCCTGCTGCGCGACGCCTCCCAGGCCGCGCGCAGCATCGAGCTGCCCTCGGGCAGTGGGGACGCGAGGAGGCACCATGCCGGCGGCACGTGAGCACGGGGCGCGGCTTCCTCCGCGGTGGTTCGTCCGTCTCGCCTGGTCCGTTCACCGCGCCGTGTACCGCCTCACCGGCGGCCGCATCGGGTTGTGGCCGGCGCGGGCCAACCGTTGGGGAACCCTCCGCCTGACGACGATCGGACGCCGCAGCGGCAAGGAGCGTTGTGTGATCCTCGGCTACCTCGAGGACGGGCCGGCGCTGGTCACGATGGCGATGAACGGGTGGGCCGAGGGTGAGCCCGCCTGGTGGCTCAACCTGCAGGCGCACCCTGACGCAACGGTCGACCTCGCCTCGGGCAGACGCACCGTTCGGGCCCGGGCGGCCCGAGGACCCGAGCGGTCACGGCTGTGGGCGCGCTGGCGTGAGCTGGATGCCAAGCTGGACGCCTACGCAGCTCGCCGATCGACCGAGACCGCCGTGGTGATCCTTGAGCCATGTCCCGAGCCTGGCCGTTGAGTCAGGATGGAGGCGGCCGGGCGTCACGCGAGACGGAAGGGGCGTGTCGGGAGTGAGCGAGCGCTACGAGGTCCATATGCGCAACAGCGACGCGTTCTCCTGGTACATGGAGGCGGATCCGCTGCTGCGCTCGACCGTGGTGAGCGTCTTGATCCTCGACGATGTGCCGGACTGGGACCGGGTGACGGATCGACTGGAGCGCCTGACCCGGCAGGCGCCCGGCTTCCGGCACCGCGTGATGGAGCCCCCGCTGCGGCTGGCGACGCCGCGCTGGGTCGTCGATCCGGACTTCGACCTGTCGTGGCACGTGCGCCGGTTCGCGGCGGTGCCTCCCAGGACGCTGCGGACCGTCCTGGACTTCGCCCACAAGACCGGCATGGCTGGCTTCGACCGGGACCGTCCGCTGTGGGAGTGCACGTTCATCGAGGGGCTCGAGGGTGGCCGGGTGGCCGTGGTGCTGAAGCTGCACCACGCGCTGACCGATGGCGTCGGCGGAATGGACGTCGCCCGTCTGCTCTTCGACGTCCAGCCGGATCCTGACGACCTGGGACCGTTGCCCGAGGCTCCGGTCGGGGAGAGCTTGAGCCCGCTCGATCTGGCCCGGGACGCCCTCGGGCACAACTGGTCCGCCCTGCTCGACGTCGCTCGACGCCATGCCACCTCGGCCGTCGGCGACGTGGCACACGCGCTGAGGCATCCGCGGGAGACGATCGCTGACTCCGTCGCGACGGGCTGGTCGATCGCGCAGGTCCTGCGGCCGGTCTCGGACACCCTGTCCCCGGTGATGACTGAACGTCACCTTGCCTGGTACTACGACGTTCTGGAGCTGCCGTTGGACGCGCTGCTGGACGCCGCCCACGCCGCGGGTGCCACCCACAACGACGCCTTCCTCACCAGCATCACCGCCGGCTTGCGCCGGTACCACGAGCAGCACGGACAGGACGTCGAGGAACTGCGCGTGACCATGCCGGTGAGCATCCGCAAGGCCGATGACCCCGTCGGCGGCAACCGCATCACGCTCATGCGGTTCAAGGTCCCTGTGGGCATCGGCGACCCGAGCGAACGGATGCGGCAGACCCACGGGCGCTGCGAGCCGGTGAAGACCGATCGGTCCCTGCCGTTCACACAGCTGATCGCGGGCACGCTGAACCTCCTGCCGCGGGCCTACGTCGGCCAGGTGCTCAAGCACATCGACTTCCTCGCCAGCAACGTGCCCGGTGTCCCGGTGCCCTTCTACCTCGCGGGGGCGAAGGTCGGTGGCTTCTACAGCTTCGGTCCCACCATCGGGGCGGCCGTCAACATCACGCTCATGTCCTACTGCGGCACCTGTTTCGTGGGCGTGACCATCGACAGCGGGGCCGTCCCCGACCACGACGTGCTGATGGACTGCCTGCGGGGCGGGTTCGAGGAGGTTCTCGCCGTCGTGGGCCCGACACCACCGGTGGTGCTGCCCGCCCGCCTGTCGTAGCCCGATCCGCTCTCAGCAGTCGAACACCGACCAGCAGATGTCGTTCCGCACGCGCTGGTCGTCGAGTACCAGCTCGCGAATCGCCTCCGGGAGTTGGTCGCGCTGCCACCGGCACTCGAGTCGCCCTGCGCTCTCGCCCTCTCCGTCCGGCGCCGCAGCACGTGCGGCCTTGATCGCATAGGCGGCTGCCCCGAGCTCGTGCGCGGCGACGTGTGCGACGACCGCCGCCTGGCCGGCCGCGTACGCGGCATGGCGTGCTGCCCCCCTCAGGTCTCTGGCCGCGGCCATTGCATGGCCGCCCGCCGCGCGCGCCTGGGACATCGTGATCTCCCCCCGCGCCCAGGCGCGCGCCTGCTCGATCGCCTGACGCGGTCGGGGGTCCTCGGGCCGAGCCGACTCGAACCGGTCGAGGACGTGCTCCGCGCACGATGCCGCCCAGAGGGCGAGGAGCCGGTGATCCGCATCGATGAGGGTCCCACCGCGGCGGATCGTCACGAAACGAGGATCGCGGTCCTTCGGGAGGATCACACCCAGCAGCCCTTCTGTTCGCATCTGCCCAACGCCTCACCCGATGCCACCCGCTCATTCCCGCTCCGTGAACGAAGCAGACAGGCATCGTCGAGCATGCCGGGCAATCCTGTCGGTGGTATGTGGCTGACAGGTCGTGTCCCGGCACGTGCCGTCGGGTCCGGCCGCCCTGCACCGGCGGCGGGGTGGCTCGTCCGCTTCGGCCCCGCACGGCGAACGGACTGATATCCGACGAGTTGGCAGTCGTGTGGTCGGTGGTTCGAATGGTGAGACGCGCAGCCCGCGGACCCGACGAAGACGCAGGTCACCGGTGGTGCGGCGTCAGCCTCCCCAGAGTCGCCGCCGACCAGCGCAGGTCTACGCGCGCCACCCGAAGGTGGCCTTAAGCCCGCCCCAGCCGTCCGGCGATCTTGGCGACGTCGTCCAGGTCACTGATGGCGATGTCGAGCACCAACTCCACGGCGTCGTCGGCCGACAGGGAGACCTCGGCCCCATTGATGCCACAGAACACGCGCGTGAGGTGCCAGGCGGCGCGCTTGTTTCCGTCAATCAGAGGGTGGTTCTTCGCCAGGGAGTGCATCAGCGCGGCGGCCTTGGTGCCGATGCTCGGGTAGGCATCGACCCCGAACGCTGACGCCGCTGGACGATTGATCGCCGAGTCGAGCAGGCCCACATCCCTGACCGGTCCCAGCCCTGCCTGATCGAGCAGGCTCAGGGCCAGGTCCAGGGTCAGGTAGCGGACGCTCATGCGTCCTTCAATCTGGTCATGATCTCGGCGTCCTCGACGAGGTAGCGCTGGGCAAGAGCCAACACGTCCTCGTCCATGCGTTCGGCGGCCTCGCGCACTGCGCGAACAGCTGCAGCCTGCTTGCTCACGCCCCACCGCGTTGCCAGCCGGGTCAGGGCCTGGTTGGTGGTCTCGTCGGTCCTCAGAGTCATCGCCATGACCAAATGGTATCGCTGCCGGTATCATCTTGCTACCGTTCGGCCTGACCGGAGATCCGCAGGACCGTGCGCACGTCGCGCATGATGCTGTCCTCGGTGTCTCCAGCGATCAGGACGACGTCCTGGGTCGGCCCCTCCGCTGCACCGGCGAAGGCCTCGACCTCGACCTTGATCGGCATGTCCTGGTGCAGCCGGACGGCTCCGCAAGATCGGCACCAGGGCTCGCTGCTTCACCGGGAGCAGGCTGTTGATCCACCCGTGGACGTCCCACGGCGTGATCTCCGTGATCCCGTGGTGGGCATCGTCGCTGGTCAGAGCCGGTTTACGCTCGCCGTCCGAGCATTCGGGCGCAGTCACCCCGCGCGGATCAGCCGTGATCGTCAGTCGGCGATTGCAGCGGCGAGGGCGATCAACGTCACGATCAGCAGCACGATTGCCGGGAGCAGGGTGTATCGGACGAGGGATCTCACGAGCTCCTCCAGGCTCTCGATCAGCTGATCAAGTGAGACTAGACGCTACCTCGACGACGCGGCCGGCAATGCACGCTCGTGCCGCGAGTAGCGCGGCCCTACGCTCATGCCGCGAGCAGGGCAGGATGGCGGGTCAGGTGGGCAGGGAGTGTTGCATGAGGATGGTGTCGATCCAGCGATTGTGCTTGTGGCCGACGGCGTGGAGTCGGCCGGTCTGGACGAAGCCTGCGGTGCGGTGCAGGGCGGGTGAGGCTGGGTCGCCGGTGTCGGCGATCACGGCGATGACCTGACGGGCCCCGGCCTCGGCGGCTTGGGTGAGCAGGGCTTCGAGCAAGGCACGGCCCAGGCCGCGGCCGGTGTGGTGTGCCGCGAGGTAGACCGTGTCTTCAACGGTGTGTCGGTAGGCCGGCTTGGGACGCCACGGCGTGAGGTAGGCGTAGCCGACCACCTGCCGGACCTGCCCGGTCGGTGGCTCATCGGGTCCGCCGGGGTCGACGGCGACCAGGAACGGGAGGCCCTGTTCGACGCGGAGGCGGTGGTGGCGTGCTACCCATTCCTGGGGTGTCGGTGGGGTGGTCTCGAACGTCACGTCGGTGTGCAGCACGTAGTGCGCGAAGATCTCCGCCACGGTCGCCATGTCGCCCGGCTCGGCGACGCGCACGACCGGATCGCCGTCGTCACCGAGTCTCACGCGCCAAGTCTGCCTGGCCGGTACCGGATCACCCGCTTCGCCGCGGCACCCACCCTCGCGGCGGCGGGAACGAGGACCTCATGGGCCGGCATCGGCGACGGCCCCCGTCCTGTGCGGACGGTGCCGATCCAGGCGCAGCATCGAACCGACCGGGTGGCCTGCGCGTCGCAGGCAAGCACCCATCTGCCGCGTTGATCGCCCGCGCAGGGCTGGCGGCTCGAGATCTCCTCGCCGCCGGGCGGTCTGGTCACAGCCCTCCAGCAGGTCACCACGGGCCCGGTTCACGCTGGACGGGTCAGGTGGCTGTGCGCTGCAAGCGCGGGAGCGATCAGCGCGTGGTGGGGGTGTTGAGGTAGGCGGCGACGGCGTGACGGATGACGGTGGAGACGCTCTCGCCGCGTTGCCTGGCGAGCCGTTCCACCGCTTGGTGTTGTTCGGGTGTGGTGCGCACACGCCAGGTCGGGGATGAGCCGTGTTTCTCGTGGCCGACCCGTGGCCGGCCCAGGGCCAGGCTGACCGCTTCCTCGATCGTGGCCGCCCCGGTTGCGGCCATCAGATCAGCGTGAGCGGCCTCGGTGGCCGCCTGCCCGGTCAGGGCGGTACCGGGCAGGGGGCGCAGCTCGCCGCGTTCGGCTGCCTCGGCCATCGCCTCGTAACGCTCGACGTTGGTCATGCTTCCTCCTCCGGGTAGGGCACCAGGTGGTGGTACAGGTCGGACAGTTCCATCACATGGAAGATCACCATCGTGCGGTGGGCCGGTCTGATGGCTGCGATCACCTCCAGTCGCCGATCCGTTTGGGGATGCGCCCTGCCCACGTACACCACGACCTGCTCATCGGGTTGGTCGATGTCCAGTTCTGCGCGGCCTTCGGGGTGGCTGATGACGTACATGGCGTCGTCGCGGGGGATGGCGTGGCGGGCCGCACTGGTCGTCCACTCCACACCCACACCCAGCAACGTACTACATTTATGGAACACAATTGTACGGCGGGGCGTCCGCTGTGTCGAGTGAGGCGTTCACCTCTGTGCGTGTCCAATGTGCCCGTCGCTCGTGCACGCCCCGTGCGGTCAGCTGGCCAGCCAATTGGTCGTCTGCAGGATCTCGCTGGACCAGGCCGGCAGGGCGTCGGGGGCGCCGTCGTCGCTGTCGCACCGGTCGGTGACCTGATCGCGCAGGACCGAGGCGGCCAGGCCCGGGCGGGACTCGGCCTGGGCGATCGCGGCCAGATCCAACGTGGGGATCTCCTCATACGGTGCGGCCAGGGCAGCGGTCTCGGTAGCCCATCGAGCCAGGCCCCGAACTGGGAGGTGTGCTCCTCGAGGGCGACTTTCAGCCCCGCGGCGACCAGGTCCCGCGTCGCCGGCGGCTCGCCGTCCAGCCTGCCCTGCTCGGCCTCGTCGAAGACCTGGTGGTACTGCGTGATCACTGCCCCGAGCACAAGCTCTTCCGGCGGCCACGGGAACTTCTCCCGCTCGACCACCCGAATCGGCCACGGCCAGACCAACTCCGAGATCAGGCACTGGGTGGCCCGGCGCCCGAGCACGTCGAGAGCGGTGCCGCCCACCACGGAGAAGGGCTGGAAGTTCACCATGCGCACTGCCGGGTCGGTCGCCACGGCTCACCAGAGCCAGCAGCGCATCGCCGACCGCCGGGAACCGCCACGGTCCTGGTACGAGCGGCTCTACGCCGTTCAGCGCTGGACGGTCTTCCCCCGCGGCGGTCACTTCGCCGCTGCTGAGGAGCCGGAGCTGCTGGCCGGCGACATCGCCGAGTTCTTCGCCGGTCTCGTGTAGGCGGCCGCCACACAGCGGACCGCCACCGGGGCAGAGGCTGGCCCGGTCGGAACACCGTGCCGCACCCGGCTCAGCCCCGGCCGTGCAGCAGCCTGATCATGGACACGAGAAGCCCCTCGGTCCTGGCGGTGCGCTGGAAGCTCATCAGCGGCAGCGGCAGAGCGAAGCGCTGTCGGGTGATGGCCTTGGCGCGGGTGAACTCGCGCAGGCCGTCCTCGCCGTGGATGCGTCCGAACCCTGATGCGCCCGAGCCCCCGAACGGCAGCCCGGGAACGCCTGCGAAGGCCATCACGCTGTTGATGCTCGTCATGCCCGAGCGAAGCTGCCGGGCGATCTCCACGCCCCGGTGCGTGGAGAACACCGATCCCGCCAGCCCGTATGCCGTCGCGTTGGTGAGCGTGATCGCCTCGGCGAGGTCGGTGACCTTGGTGACCGTCAGGGTCGGGCCGAAGGTCTCCTCCTGCACCGCCAGGGAGTCCTCCGGGACCCCGGTGATGATCGTGGGCTCCACGAGCGTGCCGTCGATCCCGCCGCCGGTGACGAGCGTGCCGCCCCTGGCGATCGCGTCGGCGATGTGGGCGCGGATGATGTCGACCTGGGCCGGCATGGTGATGTTGCCGTATGACCGGCCGGCCACGACCGTCCTGGCCTTGCGGGTCAGGGTGGACAGGAAGGCGTCGTAGGCCTTCCCCGTGGCGTAGACGCGCTCGATGCCGGTGCACGACTGGCCGGCGTTGGCCATCGCGCCCCACAGTGCGGCGTCGGCAGCGGCCACGACATCGGCGTCGTCGTCGACGATCATCGAGTCCTTGCCACCGCACTCCATGAGCACGGGAACGAGGTTCTCGGCGCACGCAGCCATGACCTTGCGGCCGGTCCTCGACGAGCCGGTGAAGGCGATCTTGTCCACTCCTGCCCGGCACAGGGCAGCGCCGGTGTCTGCCGCGCCCGTGACCAACTGGAGAACGGGATGGTCCGGGACGATCTCGCCGAAGGAGTCCACGAGCCACTCGCCGACGGCGGGGGTGTACTCGGACGGCTTGAAGACCACCGTGTTTCCCGCGGCGAGGGCGTAGGCGATGGAGCCCATCGGCGTGAAGACCGGGTAGTTCCACGGCCCGATGACACCGACCACACCCAACGGCTGGTACTCCAGCCTGGCCGCCTGGTTCGCCATCATCAGCCCGCTGGAGACCCGCCGGGAGCCCAGGACCCGGCGGGCGTTCCTCGTGGCCCAGGCGAGGTGGTCGATGGCGAGCACCAGCTCGAGCTGGGCATCACCGACCGGCTTGCCGTTCTCCCTGTGCATGACCTCGGCCAGCTCGGGCAGGCGCCTGGCCAATAGGGCCTTCCAGGCGGCGAGCCTGTCTCTACGCCCCTGGAAACCCAGGCCCTGCCACCAGCGGGACGCATCCCGGGCCCGAGCGACCGCGGCGGCGACCTCGTCCGGACCCTGGAGGGGGAAGCTGGCGTACGTCGCACCGGTCGCGGGTTCGACAGAGTCGAACATCTGGCTGGGGACGGGGTGTTCGGAGGCGAGCGTCATGGCGGGTCTCCTGATTATCGTCTCGGGTGTAGGTGGTTCGGCGGCCCCGGCAGGCGAGGCGTGTGGGCACGGCATCGAACAGTGTGGTCTCCCACTACCGCTCGTCCCATCAGGTGCCGCGGTGGCCGGTGAAGGAGTCCATGGAGTGGTAGACGCCGGCGCGGTCGAGGTAGAAGTCGCGGACCTTGACCGGCAGCAGGCCCTTGACCGCGTTGTTGAGGCGTGACGTCCAGGGCATGACCACGAAGGGCTCGCCCTGGAGCATCCCCCTCCAGGTCGCCGCAACCACCGCCTCCTGCTTCAGCATCGGCGTGAACAGGATGCCCTTCGCGCCGTCGAACATGCCCGTGTTGATGTAGGTCGGGCACACGGTGGTGACCTTGACCTTGTCGTGGCCCGCCTGCGCGAGTTCCAGGCGGACCGAGTCCGACCAGCCCACCAGGGCCCACTTCGAGGCCGCGTAGACGGCCATCCGTGGGTTGGCCAGCAGCCCGGCCGACGACGCGATGTTGACGATGCGACAGTCTGCGTCCGAGTCGATCATGGCGGGCAGGAACTCCCGGGCGAGGAACATCGGTGCCAGGGAGTTGATCGCCATCGTCTGCTCAATGTCGCGGACGGTGGAGGTCTCCCAGAAGTAGCCGTTGCCACGCACGATGCCGGCGTTGTTGAACACGATCTCGACGGTGCCGACGTCGGCGCGCACCCGGGCGACCGCCGCCGCCACGGCCTCGGGCCCGGCGACGTCCACGACGTCGCCGTGGACGACGCCGCCGGCTGCCTCGAGCTCGGCGACGGTCTGCCCCAGAGCTTTCTCGTCGATGTCCCAGACCACGACGGTCCGAGCCTTCTCGTCGACCGCCTTCTGCGCGAACAGCTTGCCCAGGCCCATCGCGGCACCGGTGACA
The DNA here is from genome assembly GCA_049283855.1 of Kineosporiaceae bacterium. Classification (GTDB taxonomy): domain Bacteria; phylum Actinomycetota; class Actinomycetes; order Actinomycetales; family Kineosporiaceae; genus JADJPO01. Next base: position 540 of record JBAPWU010000679.1, on the reverse strand, counting down.
AGAACCGTCTTGCCAGCGACTGTCTTCATCGTCGGTCCTTCTGGTTGAGAGGTCGGGGCGGTGCACGGCAGCACGACCGAGGCGTGCCAGATCCTTGAATTAATGAACACTCATGTTCAGTGAACAGGAGTGTTAGTTTAAACAGGTGGTGATCGCCGATGTCAAGGAGAGTGGAGTCCCGCCCAGCCCTGCCCCACGGCGTGGCCGACCACGTCAGACCGAGGCCGAGGCCGAGGCGGTACGCAGCCGGATCGTCGCGGCAACTGCGGAGGTGTTCGCGGAACACGGTTCCAACGGCTTGAGTGTTGCCTTGATCCTCGAACGCTCCGGAATCGCCCGCCCCACCTTCTACCGGTACTTCGCCAACGCCCAGGAGCCGCTGCAGGTACTCCTCGACGAGTCCGACCGGGCGCTCGTGGACGGCCTCCAGGTCGCGATCGAGGCGACCGACAACGAGACCGACATGTGGATCGCCGGCATCGATGCCTATCTGCAGTGGGCCAGCGACCGCGGGCCGACCCTGCGGCCCCTCTACGCCGA
>JBAPWU010000678.1:0-2728 GCA_049283855.1 Kineosporiaceae bacterium | reverse complement strand
CTCCTGGCCGGCGGCCATCGCCCTGGGGGCGATCGTGGCACCCCCGGACGCCGTCGCCGCCACCGCCGTGGGGCGCCGGATCGGCATGCCGCGCACGGTGCTCACCCTGCTCGAGGGGGAGAGCCTGCTCAACGACGCCACCGCGCTGGTCACCCTGAGCATGGCCGTGGCGGCGCTGGCCGGCACGCCGACCGTGACCGACGTGGCCGTCGCCTTCGTCCGCTCGGTCACGGTCGGGGTGGGCGTGGGGTGGGCGGTGGCCGCCGTCGTCACCCCGATCCGGCGCCGGGTGCACGACCCGGTGCTGGACACCACCGTGTCCCTCCTGGTGCCCTATGTGGCCATGATCGCGGCCGAGGCCGCCGGCGGCTCGGGGGTGCTGGCGGTGGTGCTGGCGGGGCTGATCCTCGGGCACCGTTCACCGGCCATCCAGTCCGCGAGCTCACGGGTCACCGAGCGCACCATCTTCCGCACCGTGCAGTTCGTCCTCGAGTCCGTGGTCTTCCTGCTGATCGGCCTGCAGCTGCGGGACCTGCTCAGCGGCGCCGAGGCGAGCAGCACCGACCCGGGCCGGATCGCCCTGATCTGTCTCGCCGTCGTGGCGACCGTGATCGTCGTCCGGATCGCCTGGGTCTTCCCGGCCACCTACCTGCCGCGGCTGATCCCGGCCGTCGCCCGCGCCGACCCTGTCCCGCCCTGGCGGGCGGTCGCCGTGCTGTCCTGGGCGGGCATGCGCGGGGTGGTCACCCTGGCCGCCGCGTTCACCCTGACCGGGACCGACGACGCGGCGATCCTGATCGTCGCGGCGTTCGCGGTGGTGGTGGTCTCGCTGCTGGTGCAGGGGGCCACCCTGCCCGCGCTCGTCCGCCGGCTGGGCGTGCGCGGGCCCGATCCCGCGCAGGAGGCGCTGCAACAGGCCCTGGTGCTCCAACGTGCGGTGGACGCCGGCCAGGCCCGGCTGGCCGCGACGGCGGGCCCGGCCCCGCGCGAGGTGGTCGAGTCGCTGCAGGCCTGGACCGACCGGTTCGCCCAGGCCGTCTGGGAACGGCTCGGTACCAATGCGTCCCTGGCCGAGCCGCCCGCGCGGGCCTTCCGCCGGCTGCGGGTGGAGATGCTGGACGCCGAGCGCGCGGTCGTGGTGGCCGTGCACCGCTCCGGGGTGGTCGCGGCCGAGGTGCTGGAGGCCGTCCTGGAGCGCCTCGACCAGGAGGAGGCGATGCTCAGCGGGTTCACCGACGAGGACGCCGTGAGCTCCGGCGACACCCTGCGGGCGCCGCCCGAGGTGGAGACCTGTGTGCATCTGCGCGAGGCCGCGACGGTGGTGGTGCCGCTCACGCCCGAGGGGTGCCAGGAGTGCCTCGCCGAGGGCAGGCACGACTGGGTGGCCCTGCGGATGTGCCTGGGCTGCGGGCACGTGGGGTGCTGCGACTCCTCACCCAGCCGGCACGCCGACGTCCACCACGACGCCTCGGGGCACCCGGTGATGCGCAGCTTCGAGCTCGGCGAGGCGTGGCGCTGGTGTTATCTCGATCGGTCCCTCGGCTAAGGTCCGCAAGCATGATTCGGGGTGCGCTGCTCGGTGCCGTGGTCCTGCTCGGATCGGGGTGTGGCACGGCCACCCCCACGGTCGTGACGACCGGCGAGTCCTCCCCGCCCTCCTCGGCGACCCCGGCGCCCGGCGCCGGCACCAGCCCGACGCCGGTTCCGACGCCGGCCCCGAGCACCCTGCAGGCGGAGTTCGACACGGTCAGCTCCGGCGTGGTCCGGCTGGAGGTCGCCGGGTGCGAGAGCGACGCCACCGGAACGGGTTTCGCGATCAGCCAGGACCTGGTGGTCACCGCGGCGCACGTCGTGGACGGCGGCCGGCTGGTGCGGGCGATCAGCGGCACCACCTCGCGCTCGGCCAGCGTGATCGGCCTGGACACCACCGCCGACATCGCCCTGCTCCGGGTGGTCGAACCGGTGCCGGGCCACGAGTTCACCTTCGCCGACACCGCGCTGCGGGTCGGCGACCAGGTGGCCGCGCTCGGCTACCCGGAGGCCTCGCCGCTGGCGTTCAGCCCGGGCACGGTCAACGGGGTGGGACGCAAGGCGGTCGTGGACGGCATCCCCCGGTTCGGTCTGATCGAGTTCGACGCCGCGACCACGCACGGCAGCAGCGGCGGCCCGCTGATCCTGGCCGACGGCAGCGTGGTCGGGGTGGTCGACGCCGGCCGGGACGGCGTCCAGGGGCGCAAGCTCGCGGTCTCCGCCCAGACGGCACGCACCACCCTCGCCCCGTGGCGGGAGCGGACCAGCCCGCTGCCCACCAAGCGGTGCGCCTCGGTGCTCGGCCCGGACGGCGAGGTGGTGCCCCCCAGCCTCGCCCCGGGCAGTGACGCCGCCCAGGTGTTCGGCACCCTGCGGCTGTACTTCGACTCGATCAACCAGGGCGACTACCCGACCGCGCTGGCCCAGTTCATCGACCCGATCTCGCTCGAGGCCTTCTCCGCGGGCGTGGAGAGCAGCAACGACACCGACTTCGTGGTGCACGCCGTGAAGCGCACGCCGCAGGAGATCACCGTGTGGCTCGGCTTCACCAGCCGGCAGCAGGCCGGCAGCGGACCGGCCGCCCGCCCGCAGGAGACCTGCACCGACTGGTCGCTGGACTACGTGATGCGCCCGCACAACGGGCTGTGGCTGATCGCGGCCACCCGCGCGCACGGGGCGGCCAGCCGCCCCTGCGCCC
>JBAPWU010000677.1:0-2668 GCA_049283855.1 Kineosporiaceae bacterium | reverse complement strand
GTCCGGCACCCCGAAGACCGACCCCTGCGGCAGTGGGCGCAGCCGCCCGCGGGCCCAGATGTAGGCGCCGGCGGGGTCGGGGCCGCGGCGCAGCGGGTCGAGCCCCAGCTCGGTCAGCAGGGCGTCCGCAGCGGGCGCGCGCACCAACAACGCATCCGGCCCGGTGTCGACGTCGTGCCCGGCGAGAGAGATCGTGCGCACCTTGCCACCCAGGTGCAGCCCGGCCTCCAGCACGGTGACGGCGGGCGGGCGCTCACCGCGGGTCAGATAGTGCGCGGTCGCCAGGCCGCTCACCCCGCCGCCGACCACCACGACCTGCCGCTGCCCCACGGGTAACCTCCGTCGCCGACCCTCGCCGCGCCATCTCTCGTCCCGCCCAGGCTACGTGGCCACGCCGACCCGTGAACCCCCCCGGTGTCGGTGCCGGATGTCACCATGGACGCATGGACGCCGAGACCCCCGCGCCGACCACGACCGTGCACCGCGGCACGCCCCGCTCCGCGGCCTTCCGCGCCTACATCGCCCAGGGCTGGGCACCGCGCCCCGACGCCCTGCCGGGCAGGCTGCCGTCGGCCCCCTATGCCGCCGACCGCCGCGAGCGGCTGGCGGCGGCCTTCCCCGGCGAGCGGCTGGTCTTCCCGGCCGGGTCGCTGACGGTGCGCAGCAACGACACCGACCACCGGTTCCGGCCGCACTCGGCCTTCGCCCACCTCAGCGGCCTGGGCACGGACCAGGAGCCGGACGCCGTGCTGGTGCTCGAGCCCACCGGTGGGGCCCACGAGGCGGTGCTGTTCTTCCGGCCCCGCGCCGAGCGCGACACCGAGGAGTTCTACGCAGACTCCCGGTACGGCGAGCTGTGGGTCGGCGTGCGGCCGAGCCTGGCCGAGGTCACCGCCCTGACCGGGATCGCCACCCGGCACCTGGACGAGGTGCGCGACGCCATCGCCAAGGATGCCGGGCCCGGCGGGGTCGCCGTCCGCATCATCAGGGACGCCGACGCGGCGCTCACGGCCCACCTCGACCAGGCGCGGGCCGCGATGCCCGAGGGCGGGGCGGAGAGCGCGGACGGCGACCTCGCCCGGGCGGCCTCGGAGCTGCGGCTGGTCAAGGACGACTTCGAGATCGAGCAGATGCGCGCGGCGGTCGGCGCCAGCATCCGCGGGTTCGAGGACATCGTGCTCGCGCTGCCGAGGGCCGTGGCCGGCCCACGCGGTGAACGGGTGATCGAAGGCGCCTTCGGGATGCGCGCCCGGGAGGAGGGCAACGGCGTCGGCTACGACACCATCGCGGCGGCCGGTCCGCATGCCTGCACCCTGCACTGGATCCGCAACGACGGGCCGGTGCGCCAGGGCGACCTGGTGCTGATCGACGCCGGCGTCGAGGTCGACACGCTCTACACGGCCGACGTGACCCGGACGCTGCCGGTCTCCGGCCGGTTCACCGAGCCGCAGCGCCGGGTCCACGAGGTGGTGCGCGAGGCAGCCGACGCCGCGTTCGCCCTCGCCCGCCCCGGCACGCGGTTCGGCGACCTGAACGACGCCGCCATGGCGGTGATCGCCCGCCGGCTGCACGGGTGGGGGCTGCTGCCCGGCACGGTCGAGGAGGCCCTCGACCCCGAGGGCCAGTTCCATCGGCGGTGGATCGTGCACGGGGTCAGCCACCACCTCGGGATCGACGTGCACGACTGCGCCAGGGCCCGCAAGGAGATGTACCTGGACGGCATCCTCGAGCCCGGCATGATCTTCACGATCGAGCCCGGCCTGTACTTCGCCCCCGATGACCTGCTGGCTCCGGAGGAGTTGCGCGGCATCGGGGTGCGGATCGAGGACGACGTCCTGGTCACCGCCACCGGGTGCGAGAACCTCACGGGGGCCCTGCCGCGAGCGGCCGACGAGATCGAGGCCTGGATGGCCGGGCTGCAGGGCCGCTGACTCACTCCGCCGGGATCAGCTGCGACAGTGTGGTGAACGCGTAGCCCTGGTCCTGCCAGGCGGCGAGGACCTCGGGCAGCACGGCGAGCTCGGTCCCGCGGCGCAGGAGCAGGGTGCCGCTGGGCAGGCCCACCCAGGCCGAGCGGCCGATCCCGTCGTGCAGGTCGACGACGGCGCCGGGGTGCAGCGCGCCGGTGAGGTGGCGGCGCACCCCGTCCCGGTCGTCGTCCGCCGCCCCGCCGTCCGGGCCGTTGCGCACCACCGACCAGAGCGCGACGTCCTGGTGCAGTTCCCGGGCGGCGAGCAGGGTGGCCGAGGTGATCTCGCCGCGCGGCGGCCGGAACCAGCGCGGCCGGGTGCCGCCCACCCGCTCCACCGCGTCCGCCCCGCGGGCCATCGCCTCACGCACCCGATCGGCCCCGACCCGCACCGCGCTGAGGTGGTCTAAGCCGTGGTTGGCGAGTTCATGACCCTCGTCCCGGGCCCGGCGCACCAGGTCGGGGTGCCGCTGGACCAGTTCCCCGATCACGAAGAACGTGGCCGTGATCCCGGCGCGCCGCACCAGGTCGAGCACCTCGGCGGTGAACTGCTCGGTGGGCCCGTCGTCGAAGGTGAGGGCGACCCGCTCGGCCGTCCCGGGGCCCGACCACCACACCCGGGCCGTGCCCCGCACGGCCTGCTGGGCCACCGACGAGGCGAGCGCGGCGGCGTCCGCGTCCTGGGTGCGGACGCGGGTG
>JBAPWU010000676.1:0-8508 GCA_049283855.1 Kineosporiaceae bacterium | reverse complement strand
GGGCCTGGGCGTGCGGCAGCGCGTCCCGGGCGGCGGCGTCGACCACCTCGTCGACCCACCCCTCGACCAGCGCGAGCGCCGTCTCCAGCCGGTCGAGTGCGGCCTGCTGCTCGGGCGTGCGCTCGGGTTCGAACAGCCCGCCGGACAGGGCCTTCTGCATCGCATCGGGATCGGTGGGGTCGATCTCGCGCACCGCCGCCTCGATCCGGTCGGTGTCGATCTGGATGCCACGGGCGTAGTCGGCCACGGTGGCCAGGATGTGCGCCCTCAGCCAGGACACCCCGGCGACGAGGCGGGCGTAGGCCGCCTCGCGCAGGGCCAGGTAGAGGCGCACCTCGTCGGCGGGCAGTTCCAGCCCCTCGCTGAACGCGGCCACGTTCACCGGCAGCAGCGCGGCCCGGCCGGCGTCGAGCAGGGGGAGCCCGGTGTCACCACCGCCGACCACCTCGCGGGCCAGGGCGCCGATCGCCTGGCCCAGCTGCATCCCGAAGAACGTCCCGCCCATCGAGCGCATCATCGGCAGCGCCTCGGTGACCGCGCCCTGCATCTCCTCTGGGGCCTGGGCAGCCAGGGCCCGGGCCAGGGCGTCCCCGACGCTCGCCGCGATCGGCTCGACCACACCGCGCCAGGTGGGCAGGGTGCGCTCGACCCACTCCGCCCGGCTCCACGCCTCGGTCCGGGCGGTCGCCGAGGCAAGGTCGGTGACCCGGTCCAGCCACAGGTCCGCGGTGCGCAGGGCCTCGGCCACCTGGCGCTCCTGGCCCTCGCCGACGCTGGGGTCCCCACCCTCGGCGGCGACCTGACGGGCCACGTCGTGAGCCATCTGCCAGTTCACCGGTCCGTCGTCCGACGTCGCCATCAGCCGCTGCACCTGGCCGAGCATCGCCTGCAGGGACGCGGCATCGGTGGGCATCCCGGGAATGCCGGAGAGCATGTCGCGCAGTTCGGCGGGGATCTCGCCGGGTACTCCGCCCGGACCGCCGGAGCCGAACAGGGCCCGCAGCATGTCGCCCAGCGGGTCCTCGTCGCCGTCCCGGTCGGGGTGGTCCGGCCGGTTGCCGCCACTCATCGTCGCTCCCTCGTGGGCCTGTCATCGGTCGAGCCGTGCGCCAAGACCACCGTAGCCGCCGCTGACGCACACGGCAGCGGGCCGTAACCTGTCCCGATGAGCGAGGAGGCGGTGATCAGCGACGACGTGACCGCGCCGCAGCCGCCGCAGCCGCCGCAAGCGCCCGGCCATCCTGTCGGGCAGCTGCACCCGCTCACGGCGCTGCTGCTGGTCGCCGTGTTCGCCGCAGTGCTGCTGCTGTCGGTGCTGATGCTGCTGCCGGTGCCGTACGCGGTCCTCGTCGCGGGGCCGACCACGAACACCCTGGGCGAGGACAAGGGCGTTGCGCTGATCTCGATCAGCGGCCACCAGACCTACCCGACCACGGGAGCGCTCGACCTGACCACGGTGCGGATCTACGGGGGCCCGGGCTCCCGGGTGAGCCCGTGGCAGCTGGTCACGGGGTGGCTGGACGACGCCACCCTGATCGTGCCGCAGGAGCAGTTGTTCCCGCCGGGGCAGACCCCCGAGCAGACCAAGGAGGAGAACCAGCTCGAGATGGCCTCCTCGCAGGAGAGCGCCACCGCGGCCGCGCTGCGCACGCTCGGCTATCGGGTGCCCGAGCACATGCGGGTGTCCGACTTCACCGAGGCCTCGCCGTCCAAGGGCACCCTGCAGGTCGGCGATGTGATCCGGTCGGTGGGCGGCGTGGCGATCGTCGGTGGCGACGAGCTGCGCGCGGAGCTGCAGAAGGTGACTCCGGGGAAGCCGGCTCCCATGGTGGTGCGCCGCGGCGGCAAGGACGTCGCCCTGTCGCCGCTGACCAAGCGGGGGACCAACGGCGTGACCGTGCTCGGGGTGATCGTCGACCCGGTCTTCGAGTTCCCCTTCCAGGTCAAGATCCAGATCGAGAACGTGGGCGGACCGAGCGCGGGCGCGATGTTCGCGCTCGGCATCATCGACAAGCTGACCCCCGGCCCGCTCACCGGAGGCCGCACGGTGGCCGGGACCGGGACCATCGACCCCGACGGCGTGATCGGCCCGATCGGCGGGATCCGGCAGAAGCTGATCGGGGCCCGGGAGTCGGGGGCCACGGTGTTCCTGGCCCCGGCCGACAACTGCTCGGAGGTGGTCGGCCGGATCCCCGACGGGCTGTCCGTGATCAAGGTGGCCACCCTGGCCGAGGCACGCGCCGCGCTGGAGCACCTCGACTCCCCAGCCGGCGAGGCCGGCCTGCCCCGCTGCGGGTAGCCCACGCATCCCGCACCCACCGAAGCCGCGCCCCGCGTGGGCTGCGCTGCGACCAGCGGCTACGAGGCGGGCTGCCAGGGGGTGACGAAGGGGTTGGCCGGACGTCCGTCGACCGCCGCCGCCAGGGACGCCGCGGTGGCGCCGTCGATCTGCTCGCGGATGATGTCGGCGTGCCCGGCGTGCCGGGCCAGTTCCTCGACGTGGTGGACCAGGGCGTAGCGCTCGGCGGTCTCGGTGGGCTCGGTGCGCCCGTACCAGGGGGCGGGGGGCTCCATCACCCGCGCGTCCGGATCGGTCCCGCGGACATCGTCCAGATACCGCTGCCGCGCGGTGTCGAACGCCTCCAGGATGTCGGCCAGGGTCTCGGTCTCGGTGAGCGCGAAACTGCCCAGGAAGCCGGCCACCGGGTCACCGAAGTCCTCCAGGGCAGCCCGCCCCGCGGCGATCGCCCGGCGCCGGGCCCGGCCCTCGCAGACGTAGGTGGCGTGCTTGAGCAGGCCGCCGATCGACAGCGTGCTGCGGCACGGTGTGAGCCTGGCCTGCTCCTCGCTCAGCCCGAACGCCGAGTTGCGAAGAGCCTGGAACTGCAGGTCGAGGTAGCCCGCGAGCTCCTCGATCTCGGTGTGCACGCCGGGTGCGAACATCGGGGATTCTCCTTCTGTCTCAACGGGTTCGGATGACTAATGCTGCGCGCGGTAGAGGTCACGGAGCAGGGCGATCTCGGCGCCGTGGTGGATCAGCTCGCGATGGATGTGCAGGACCAGGGTCGCCATCGACGCCTCCGCCCACGGGCCCTCGCTCGGTCCGCACGGCACGCCGAGACCGTCCGTGCCCAGGCCGCGGACGCCGTCCAGCCAGGTGGCGTACTCGTGGTCGAGCTGCGCCAGGGCCGCCTCGGCGGTGGGGGCGTAGTCGAAGCTCATGTAGTCGGCCGGCGGCCCGGCGAAGTGGGAGTGGTTGCGCATCGCCAGCACCCCGACGATCACGTGGCCGAGGCGCCAGGCGATGGTGGTCAGCGGTGGCGGCTCCGGTGGCGGAAACGCGAACTCGATGATGTGTGAACCCGATCCGGCCGCGACGGCGGCGCTCGACGTGCCCCGCGGGCGCACGGTCCAGCAGCCCTCCGCGGGCTCCCAGACGTACTCGGCATCGGTGAGCCCGTCGAGCCGGGGACGCAGCTGTGTGCGCCAGTGCATGTCGATCTGTTCGACGAGGGCGGCGTTCCAGTCGATGTCTGTCATGGCGGCAGCCTGTCAGGCAACGCGGACAGTTTCGGTCCGCAACGCATGGCACTCTCGAGATATGGCCGAGACGACACATCGGGTGCTGCGTCTGCTCAGCCTGCTCGAGTCCCGCCCGGTGTGGGCGGGGCCGGAACTGGCCGAGCGGCTGGCCGTCACCACCCGCACCGTGCGCCGCGACGTCGAGCGGCTGCGCGGCCTGGGCTACCCGGTGGCGGCCGAGCCGGGAGTGAGCGGTGGCTACCGGCTCGGGGCCGGCGGCAAGCTGCCGCCCCTGCTGCTGGACGACGACGAGGCGGTGGCGGTCGCGGTGTGCCTGCGCCTGGGGGCGGGGGAGAGCGTCGAGGGGGTGGCCGAGGCGGCCATGCGCACCCTGGCCAAGCTCGACCAGGTGCTACCGGCCCGGCTCCGCGGGCAGGTCGAGGCGGTGCAGTCGGTCACGGTGACCCTGCCCGGGGTCGGCCCGGCCGTCGACCCGCAGGTTCTGGTGACTCTGGCCCGCGGCGCGCGGGACGGCGTCCGGGTGCGGTTCGGCTACGGCTCGCGCGAGGGCGCCGCGAGCACGCGCGATGTCGAGCCGTATCGCCTCGTCGCCACCGGGCGCCGGTGGTACCTGCTCGCCTGGGATCCGGACCGCGAGGACTGGCGCACCTTCCGGCTCGACCGGATGAGCCAGGTCACCGCCGGCACGCTGCGGTTCCGGCGTCGTCCCGAGCCCGATGCCGCGAGCTACGTGCAGCACGCCCTGACTCAGGGCGGGTACCGCGTGGTGGGGCGGGTGCGGATCGGGGCCGCGGCGGACGCCGTCCGGGCGCGGGTCCCGGCGACCGTGGGCACGGTGCACCCGATCGGCGAGGGCTCCTGCGACCTGGTGGCCGGCGCCGACCACGTCGATGTCCTGGCCTGGCACCTGGCCGGGGTGGCGCTCGGGCTGGACGCCGACCTGGAGGTGATCGAGCCCGACGCCCTCGCTCAGGCGATGCGCCGGGTGGGGTCACGGGTGCGCCGGTTCGGCGGCGCTCAGGCGTGAAGGGTCGCCGAGAGGGATTCGATCAGCTGGGGGACCAGGTCGACCCCGATCGCCACCTCGGCGTCGGTGTCGTGATCGCGGGCCCGGATCGCACTGCCGCTGGTGCCGTCCCGAAGCACCGCCGCGGCCAGGCGCAGGTCACGCCGTCCGGGGTGGTCGGCCAGCCACTGCTCGGTCGATTCGGCGTCCTCGGGCATGTCCGCCTCGGCCTCCGGCGGCAGCACGATCCGCTCGACCACCAGGGCGGCGCCGTCGACGGTCTCCGGCCAGACGATCCTGCCGAGCAGGGCCTCGATGGTCTCGGCGGGCGGCAGGTCGTCCTGCTCGACGGCAGTGAGATGCTCGCCGTCCGCGCGTGCCGCCGCGACCACGTCGTCGGGGAGCCGCTCGGCCAGGTCGGGGTCCCGCTCCAGCGCGCCGGCGGTGCGGACCAGGGCGAACAGCCGGATCGGCCCGTCCCAGCCGCCCGCCGAGACGTGGCGCTCGAGCTCGCGGACCAGGGTCAGCACGGCCGATTGGCGAGGACTGTGCGGCGCCTGCATGGTGGCGATCCTGTCACGGACGCCCCAGAAGGGCGGAACTGTCGGGCCCGTTGAGTAAGTTGACTCCTCGTGAGCCCTGACGCTGATCGCCCGACTGGCCCCGACCGCCCACGAACGGTCGTCACCGGACGGCGCAGGGGTGCCCTGGCCCCCACGCTGGCCGTCCTCGGCGTGCTGGTGGTGCTCGTCCTCGGTCTCGCCTCGATGTGGACCGACGTGCTCTGGTACTCCCAGCTCGGATTCACCGAGGTGTTCCGCACCCGGCTGCTCACCGAGACGCTGCTGTTCCTGGCCGTCGGTCTCCTGACGGCCGGTGCGGTGTTCGCGAGCATGCTGCTGGCCTTCCGTTCCCGCCCCGTCTACGCGCCCGTGGCGCTCGACCAGGCCAGCCTGGAGCGCTACCGCGAGACGATCGAGCCGCTGCGCCGCCTGGTGGTGATCGCGCTGCCCACCGCGCTGGGCCTGTTCGCAGGGTCGGCCGCGAGCCAGCGCTGGCAGACGTTCCTGTTGTGGTGGAACGGGGTCGACTTCGGCACCAAGGACGAGCAGTTCGGGCTCGACGTCGGCTTCTTCGTGTTCACGTTGCCGTGGCTGCAGTTCGTGGTCGGGATGCTCACCGTGATCACGTTCCTGGCCGGTCTGGTCGCCGTGGTCACGCACTACCTCTACGGCGGGTTCCGGCTCCAGGGCCCCAGCCCGCGCTTCACCCCGGTGGCCCGGATGCACCTGTCCTCGATCGCCGCCGTGTTCCTGCTCCTGCGTGCGGTCGACTACTGGCTCGGCCGGTACGCGCTGACCACCAAGCAGTCCAAGCTGATCACCGGCCTGAGCTACACCGACGCCAATGCCACGCTCAGCGCGCGCGGGGTGCTGGCCGCCATCGCGGCGATCATCGCCATCCTGTTCATCGTGGCCGCGTTCGTCGACCGCTGGCGGATGCTGCCGCTGTACGGCCTGGCCCTGCTGGTGATCTCGGCGATCGTCGTCGGTGGCATCTACCCGGCGGTGATCCAGCGGTTCCGGGTGACGCCGAGCCCGCAGTCGTTCGAGTTGAAGTACATCACCCGCAACATCCAGGCCACCCGGGCGGCCTACGGTCTCGACCAGGCGAAGACCCAGCCGTACAAGGCCCAGGTCGAGGCCTCTCCGCAGGGCCTGCGCGACGACGCCGACAGCATTCCCGGCATCCGGCTGCTCGACCCGGCCCTGGTGGTCGACACCTACAAGCAGCTCGAGCAGAACAAGCCGTACTACCAGTTCGCCGACGCCCTCGACGTCGACCGGTACAAGGTGGACGGCAAGGTGCGCGACAGCGTGGTCGCGGTCCGCGAGCTGAACCTGACCGGGGTCCCGGCCGACAAGCGCAACTGGTACAACGACCATTTCGTCTACACGCACGGGTTCGGCCTGGTCGCCGCCTACGGCAACGAGCTCTCCGCCGAGGGTGCGCCCAAGTTCTTCCAGTCCGGCATCCCGGTGCGTGGAGCGCTGGGCACCTACGAGCCGCGGATCTACTTCGGCGAGTTCTCACCGTCCTACTCGATCGTCGGTGGGCCGGCCAACGGCCAGAAGCGCGAGCTCGACTTCCCGGATGACGCCAGCGCCACTCAGCAGTCCAACACCACCTACGCCGGCACGGGCGGGGTCGCCATGGGCTCGGCCCTGAGGCGGGCCCTGTTCGCCCTGAAGTTTCGCGAGCAGAACATCCTGCTGTCCAACGGGGTCACCGCCCAGTCGCGGATCCTCTACGACCGCAGCCCGCGCGAGCGGGTCGAGAAGGTCGCGCCCTACCTGACCCTGGACGGCGACCCCTACCCCTCCGTGGTCAACGGCAAGGTGGTCTGGATCATCGATGGGTACACCACGTCGAACCGCTACCCCTACTCCTCGCTGCGGTTCCTCGACGAGGCCACCAGCGACTCCTTGACCGCCAGCTCCCAGTCGGTGGTGGCTCTGGCCCAGAACCAGGTGAACTACATCCGCAACTCGGTCAAGGCCACGGTGGACGCCTACGACGGGTCGGTGAAGCTGTACGCGTGGGACGAGAAGGACCCGGTGCTGGCCGCCTGGCGCAAGGTGTTCCCGTCCTCGGTGCAGCCGCTGTCGGCGATCGACGGCGACCTGATGTCCCACCTGCGCTACCCCGAGGACCTGTTCAAGGTCCAGCGCACCCTGCTGGCCCGCTACCACGTGACGGATGCCGCGGCCTTCTTCTCCGGCGGAGACTTCTGGCAGGTGTCCCCGGAGCCGAACCCGCAGACCACGGCCACCGCCGGTGTCGTGACCTCGGGCCTGCCGCCACGTCAGCCCCCGTTCTACCTGAGCATCCAGATGCCGGGGCAGGACGCTCCGCGGTACTCGCTGACCTCGACCTTCATCCCCTCCCAGGGCGGGAGGAACACGCTCAAGGGCTTCCTGGCGGTCGATGCCGACGCCGGAACCGACACGGGCAAGAAACGGGAGGACTACGGCCAGCTGAGGCTGCTCCAACTGCCGACGGACTCGATCAAGGGTCCCGGCCAGATGCAGAACGACTTCAACGCCAACTCCACGGTGACCAGCTTCCTGACCCTGCTGCGCAGCGGGTCCTCCACGGTGGAGAACGGCAACCTGCTCGCCCTGCCGATGGCCGACGGCCTGCTGTACGTGCAACCGGTCTACGTGCGCAGCAAGGGCGAGACCTCCTACCCGCTGCTGCAGCGGGTGCTGGTCGGCTACGGCAACAAGATCGGCTTCGCACCCACCCTGGACGGCGCACTGACCCAGGTCTTCGGCACCTCGCTGAACGGCACCTCAGGCTCTCCGAGCACCGGCGGCACGACGCCCGGGACGGGCTCGTCGCCGAGCCCCAGTCCCGGGGCGACCGGGACTGCGGGGGCCCAGGCGGCGCTGCAACGGGCCCTGACCGATGCACAGCAAGCGGTCAAGGACGGCGAGGCGGCGCTGGCCGCGGGCGACTTCGCCAAGTACGGCGAGGCGCAGAGGCGGCTGAAGGAGGCCGTCCAGCGGGCCATCGAGGCACAGGCCCGCCTGGGCACCTCGACCTCCGGCGTCACCGTCCCCTCCCCGTCAGCATCCGCCTCCGCGTCCCCCACCGGCTGAATCCGCCGATGCTCCGCGGCGCCGTCGTTCCTGGCTCGGCCAGGGCCCGGAACGACGGCCTCGCGGAGCATCGGTGGGTTCGGCCGTGTGGGCGGCGGTGAGGCCGTGATTTGGTCGGGGAGCGATGCTCCCGTAAGCTGAGGGAACCGACGCGGGGTGGAGCAGCTCGGTAGCTCGCTGGGCTCATAACCCAGAGGTCGTAGGTTCAAATCCTACCCCCGCTACGAGAGTAAGTGCAGGTCAGAGGCCCTGTCCCGATCGGGACAGGGCCTCTGACCTGCACTTACTCTCGTA
>JBAPWU010000675.1:0-2149 GCA_049283855.1 Kineosporiaceae bacterium | reverse complement strand
GGCGCGCGCCGTCCAGCCCGACTGGGCGGCGCGTGCCCCGCGGGACCGGGCCGCCGTCCTGCTGCGGCTGCACGACCTGGTGCTCAGCCGTCAGGAGGAGGGGCTCGACCTGCTCCAGCTCGAGGCGGGCAAGTCGCGCGGGCATGCCTTCGAGGAACTGGCCGCGGTGGCCATCCCGGCCCGCTGGTACGCCCGGCGCGGGCCCGCGCTGCTGGCCGACACGCACCACGCCGGCCTGATCCCGCTGCTCAGCCAGGTGCGCGAGGTGCATCACCCGCACGGGGTGGTGGGCGTGATCGCCCCCTGGAACTACCCGCTGATGCTGAGCATCGGCGACGCCCTGCCCGCTCTGCTGGCCGGCAACGCCGTCGTGATCAAGCCCGACGAGAAGACCACCCTGTGCACCCTCTGGGCGGTGAGCCTGCTCGCCGAGGCCGGGCTGCCGGAGGGCGTGCTCCAGGTCGTCGCCGGCGACGGGGCGGTCGTCGGCTCGGCGGTGGTGGACGCCGTCGACTACGTCTGCTTCACCGGGTCGAGTGCGACCGGGCGGATCGTGGCCCGGCACGCAGCCGACCGGCTGATCAGCTGCTCACTCGAGCTCGGCGGGAAGAACTCGCTCTACGTGGCGGCCGACGCCGACCTGGACCGCGCCGCCGAGGGAGCGGTGCGGGACTGCTTCGGCAACCTCGGCCAGCTGTGCGTCTCCACCGAACGGCTGCTGCTGCACGCAGACATCGCCGAGGCGTTCCTGGACCGCTTCCTGGACCGGGTCCGCCGGTTGCGCCTGGGCGCGGAGCTGGACTTCAGCACCGACCTGGGCTGCCTGATCTCGCCCGAGCACCTCGGCCGGGTCCAGGCACACGTCGAGGACGCGCTCGCGCACGGAGCCCGGCTCCTGGTCGGCGGCCGGGCCCGGCCCGACCTCGGCCCCACCTTCTACGAACCGACCGTGCTGGACGGCCTCCCCGCGCACGCCGAGAGCGCCGCCGAGGAGACCTTCGGCCCCGTGGTCGCCGTGTACCGGGTGACCAGCGACGCCGAAGCCGTGTCGATGGCCAACGACACCGAGTACGGGCTGAACGCCTCGATCTGGACCCGTGACCTGCATCGCGGCGCGGTGCTGGCCCGTCAGATCCGCACCGGGACGGTCGCCGTGAACGAGGCCTACCACGCCACCTCGGGCAGCATCGCGGCTCCGATGGGCGGCCACAAGGCCTCCGGGATCGGCCGCCGCTACGGCGGCGCCGGCCTGCTGCGGTTCACCGAGTCCCAGACCGTGCTGGTGCAACGGCTGGTCGGGCTCGGCCCTCTGTACGCGCAGGGGCCCGAGCGCACGGTGCGCAGCCTTACCCTGGCGCTGCGGGCGGCGCGCACCCTGCGGCTGCCGTGGCCGTGACCGGACCAGGACCGATCAGCCCCGGAGGATCCGATGAGTGACGTGAGCGACAGCGACCGGCAGGCGGCGGTCGCCGCGCTGACCGTGCATCGCCAGGCCGGGCGGCTGGACTCGACCGAGTTCGAGAAGCGCCAGGTCGAGGTGAGCGCGGCCGCCTCGTGGGCTCAGATCGAGGCCGTGTTCGGTGACCTGCCGGCGCCCCATCCGCAGCGCCTGCTCACGGCCTCTCCGGTCGGCCCCGGCTCGCCCGCCGGGGGGATCGCCTGGGGCCCGGGCCTGGCGGCGGCGGCACCGTTGCTGGCCCTGATCCTGTTCTTCGTCACCAAGAGCTGGTTGTGGTTCCTGATGGTCCCCCTGCTCTGGATCTTCACCAAGGGCCCCGGCCGGCGCAGCGGCTGACGACGGCGGGCGGGGGTCCGGGCGGTGCTGCATCACGTGGAGTCGTGCTACGACGCGATCCCGCAGTCCCCGGGGGTGCGGGTCGAGGAGCACGGCCCGCTGCGGCTGTTCGTCCGGGAGGGCCCGGGGTGGCCGTTCTATGCCCGCCCGGCCGCCCCGGGCGTGGTGGTGAGCGCTCAGGACATGCTCGCCGTCCGGGCCCGGATGCGGGAGCTCGCCGTTCCCGAGGCCTTCGAGTGGGTGCACGAGCTGGTGCCCACCCTGGACGCCGCGGCCCGCGAGGCGGGCCTGCAGGTGCGGCTGTGCCCGCTGCTGGTGCTCGACGGCGAACCGGCGGCCGAGGCGGTGCCGGAC
>JBAPWU010000674.1:0-3825 GCA_049283855.1 Kineosporiaceae bacterium | reverse complement strand
TCGCCGAGGGGCCCGCGGGCAGCACGCCGAGCGCCTCCGCGAGCACCGGGCAACCGAGCACGTCCACCCCGCAGCCGGCCGTTCCCACCGCTCCCCCGTCGCCGACGACGGCCGGGCGCAGCAGCGATGCCTTCCCGGTCGTGAGAATCGTCTATTCGTCGGGCACCTATTCTCTGAATCGCACGGGAATGCTCGAGTTGAATCGGGTCGCCATCTATCTGAAGGCGCACCCCGGGACTGCGGTGACTATTCGGGGGCATTCCGACTCGCTCGGGTCGGCAGCGGTCAGGAAACGGATTTCCCTGCGCCGGGCCCAGGTCGCGCAGGACTATGTCGTATCACGGGGGATCAGACGCGAGCGAACGTCGGTGCAGGCTCTCTCCGACACCCGCCCCATCGCTCCGAACACCACTGCGGCCGGGCGTCTGTCGAACCGGCGCGTGACCATCGACCTCGAGGACCCCCGCTGATGCCGAACGGTTTCTCCTACCTCCTCGGGGAGGTCGCAGTCCTGGCCATCGCCGCTGCCGTGCTGGGACTGCTCTGCGGCCGCTTCCTCTGGCCACGCCGGGTGGTGGAACCCGCGTATGCCCAGCCACCGCCACCCCTTTCGGCGACCCAGGACCTCGAGCCCGCGCTGTCGGGCCTGGAGCAGCGGCTGCGCGCCTCCGAGTCCGAGGTCGATCAGCTACGCCTGGCGGTGGCCCAGGTCGCCGATCACAAGGACGCCGAGATGGGGCGCCTGGAGAGCGGCGCGATCCGCGCCCTGGACTCGGTGATCCTGACCCACCGGGAGCAGATCGACGCCCTGCAGGACCAGCTCGAGGCAGCCACGGCGGCGGCACACGAGCACGCCGAGGTGCTCGCGGCCGAGCGGCTGCTGAACCAGCGGCTGCGTGCCGCCCTCGGCGGGCGGGACGAGAGGATCGCCGCGCTGGCCCGCCAGCTCAACGGCGACGCCTCACCGATCCCCGGCGACGGCCGCGACCCTGGCATCGGCTGACGGCGCCGCTCGGCTGCAGCACGCGGACGGCATAGCTCGAGTCACGGTGTCCCCAGACGCGCCCGCAGCAGGTTCTGCTCGACCGGGCGGCGAGCCAGCTCCAGGGCCCGCCGGTCCGCCGCGCGGGCCGCGTCGGGCCGGCCCAACCGACGCAGCAGGCTGGCCCGGGTGGCGTGCAGCAGGTGGTAGTCGGCCAGCCGCGGCAGCAGGGCATCCGTCTGCGCGAGTGCCGCCGCCGGCCCGGAGTGCTCGGCGAGGGCGATCGCCCGATTGAGCCGCACCACGGGGGAATCGTCGTGGCGGACCAGCAGGTCGTAGAGGGTCAGGATCTGCAGCCAGTCCGTGGCCGCCCAGGATGGGGCCTGCGCGTGGCAGGCGGCGATCGCCGCCTGCAACTGGAATCGGCCGGGACGGCGGTGGGCCGCAGCCCGTTCCAGGTATCGCTCGGCCGCCGCGATCGCCGTCGCGTCCCAGCGGGTGCGGTCCTGGTCCGCCAGCAGCACCAGCTCGCCCGCCGCGCCGAACCGGGCACCGGCCCGGGAGTGCTGGAGGGTGAGCAGGGCCAGCAGGCCCCAGGCCTCGGGCTCCTCCGCGAGCCGGGCCGTGACCAGCTCGGCGAGCCACAGGGCGTCCTGGCTCAACGAGGTCACCGCCGGTCCGGTCGGCTCGAGGAAGCCCGCGTTGTAGGTCAGGTAGATCACGGTCAGCACGTCGTCCAGCCGGGCCGCGAGGTCGTCCTCGGGGATCCGCAGCGGGATGCCCGCCGAGACGATCTTGCGCTTGGCCCGCACGATCCGCTGGGCGAGGGTCGCCTCGGGCACCAGGAACGCCTCGGCCACCTGCGCCGTGGTCAGCCCGACCACGGCACGAAGGGTCAGGGCCAGCCGGGCCTCGACCGCGAGCGAGGGGTGGCAGCAGCCGAAGAGCATGGCCACCCGCTCGTCGAGCTCGCTCGGGCCGGCGGCGTCGGCCGGGTCGGCCGGTGCGGCGATCGATCCGCCGGGCCTGCCGAGAAGATCGAGGGCGCGCTGCTCGGTGCCTCGACGGCGCATCAGGTCGATCGCCCGGCGCCGGGCGGTGACCGTGAGCCAGGCCGCGGGGTTGTCGGGGACGCCGTCACGGCGCCAGGCGAGCAGCGCCGCGACCACCGCCTCCTGGCCGGCCTCCTCGGCGAGGTCGAAGTCGCCGATCCGCCGGTGCAGGAAGGCAACCACCGGCCCGACCTCCCGCCGCAGCGTCTCGGCGAGCACCCGCTCGTCGGGCTCGCTCACCCCATCGGGTGCTCGACGAGGGGGCGGATCTCCACGGCGACCCCGGGCAGGACCAGCGGCGGCCACTCCTTCGCCATCGCGAGGGCAGCGTCGAGATCGGGAACGTCGATCACGCTGAAGCCGCCGATGCTCTCCTTGGCCTCGGAGAACGGGCCGTCGACGACGACCGGAGCGTGCCCGGGCTCGGCGGCGGCCCTGACCGAGGTCGCGGTGGCGGGCTCCTGGAGCTCGGCGCCCATGTCGGCGAACGCGGCGGCATGCTTCTCGAACCAGTCGTAGACCGCTTGGTACACCTCGGCCTGCCGCTCCGGTGGAACCGCAGCGTCGAGGTCGGGCCGGTTGGTGTACATCAGGACGTACTTCATGGCCGTGGCTCCTTCAGCTCGCGGGATCCACCCGGTCGGGGTGGACACCTCCTATGTCGCGCCGCCCCTGCGGGATTCGACAGGTCTCGACGGTGAATCCGTGGACGCGCAGGCGCAGCGCCAGGGCGTCACCGAGAGCGATGGCCGGCGTCAGCACGCCGGCCCGGTCGGGCAGGTCGTCCAGGGCGAGCGCGAGGGCGCTCTCGCCGAGCATCACCGCCGTCCCGTAGTACCCGGGATCCAGCCCGGCGCCGAACCGGGTGAGGTAGCGGGCGCCGCTGGTGGTCATCGCCTCGATCTCCACGGCGAACCTCCCGGCGCGCAGGGTCCTCTCGCTCGGTCCCTGGCCGGGCGCGGGCAGCAGCCGGTCGAGGACGGCGCGGGTGGGCCCGAGCATCAGCCCGCCCGCCAGCGCCCCCAGGCCCACCGTGGTGACGATCGCGGTGAGCGCACCGCGTGGCCCGGTGCCGGCGTCCATCACCTCGCGGTAGCGCAGCCCGCGTCCGTAGGACCACCCGGCGAGGGCGTTGCTGCGGCGCACGATCCGGGTGTTGAACGAGGCCATCACGAAGGGGGCGGTGAACACCCCTGACGGCGCGGTGCGGCCGATCGGGAGGACGCCACGCAGCCGCGCGACGCGGCCGGCCGGTGGCTCGGCGGGCTCCTCGGCGCGGGACGGGCTGAGCGCGTAAGGATCTGCCAGCAGGGGCCGTACCGCGGGATCGCCGGAGGCCTCGATCGCCTGCTGCCGCGCGGAGTCGATGGTGCCGCCGCTCACGCCACCCCGGAACTGCGTGACGTGCAGGGTCGTCTCGGTCAGGGTGCCCGCGCCGTCCGCCGCGGCCGCCTGGGCGGTGAGCCAGACGCCGAGGTCGGAGGGGACGGCGTCGAAGCCGCAGGAGTGCACGATCCGGGCCCGGGTGCGCTGGGCGGTCCTGTGGTTGGCGTCGATGCTCCGGCGCACGAACAGCACCTCGCCGGTCAGGTCGGCGTAGTGCGTCCCGGCGGCGGCGCAGGCGGTGACCAGGGGAAGGCCGTATCGGGAGTAGGGGCCGACGGTGGTGACCAGCACCCGGGTGCGGGCGGCCAGTTCGGACACGGCCCGCTCGTCGGTGGCGTCGACGGTGAGCAGGGGCCAGGTCGCCGCGCGCTCGCCCAGGCCGCGCCGAACGGCCTCGAGGCGGAC
>JBAPWU010000673.1:0-16853 GCA_049283855.1 Kineosporiaceae bacterium | reverse complement strand
TCATGTTGGTCGAGCCCCAGGTCAGGGCGTCGGAGATCATGTAGAAGGTGCCCTTGATGCCGGCCGCGTTCAGCGCCGGGCGGGCGTTCGTGTACTGGGTGATCTTCCCGTCGTCGAACGTGAAGCTGACCACGCCACCCTGCGTGGAGGCTGCATGCGCCGGCGGGACCGCGAACATCGCGCAGACGAGACCTGCAAGGGCGACCAGGATCGTGGCGTGGATCCTGCGCGGGATGACCCGGACCATCAACTGCTCCTCGGTGTATGCACAAATCCCCTAGGGACACCGACGAGGTGAGGGCGGTGCGACTCCCCCCGGCGGTGCGAGCATCCGAGCGACCAGGGTCATGGTTCCCACCGACAACTCGTCAATGATGCCTTAAAGGAAGGTTTAGCACTGGGGGTGGGTCGGCGGTGGGCAGGTTGACAGGATTTCGTGGAAGATCATGGATTGCGGCTGCGAATGTCACAATGCGTTGCCGCGGCCCGACGTCGATGACGCGCGACTCCGTGACTCTGCGTTCACAATGATGAGCGGGTTCTTGTACGGAAGGTAGCCGGGCCCCTATCGCCGCTCGGGTCGGCAGGTGAACTCGGCGAGATCACCTGCCGAGACCAGCACGGTGGACGATGCGAACTCGGCGGCGCTCGCGGCGATGGTCGTGGGTGATGCGCTCGGTGCGATCCCGCTGCCCCTGCAGGGCGCCGTGCTGATCCTGATGGCAGCGTGCGCGGTGTGGGCGATGCTGCGCCCGGTCGGCGCCGCCGTCGTGGCCTTCCTCGCCTGCGCGCTGGTCTGGTCGCGGGCCAACCAGGCGCTCGAAGGGCCGATCCTGCTCACGCTCACGCCCGAACACGGGATCACCACGGCCGACCTGTGGCCCCCGGCCCTGGCGGGTCTGGTCGGGTGGAGCCTCGTGCGCTCGCACCGGGCTACCAGCGCTGACGGTGCCGGTTCGGGTTGCGTGGCGGTCGCTCGGGCTGGGCGACCACGGCCGGCGGGCCACCCGCGCGACGGACGTCGACCGCCGGAATCCAGTCGGATCGGGTAGGGCCGCCGGGCGGGGTCCAGGACACCTCGACCTCGTGCCGGGTCCAGGCCAGCGCCTCGGCCGGCATCGCCGTCACCTCACCGGTCGACCAGCGCACGGTCGCCACCACGCAGATCGGGGAGGTCGCACGGGTCACCTTCCCCTGCGGCACGGCTCGGATGATGCGGGGGACGCTGGTCATGGGCCTGAACCTCCGACGGCGAAAGGACGCTCGACCCGGTGGCCACGGTATCAGGGATCGAACATATGTCGTAACGGATTCAGGACGTGGTTCAGGGCGGGCAGATGTCGGCGTCCGCCGTCCGCACCGTCACTCCGTTCAGGACGACCCCGGACGGGCTCGGCGAGGAACCCGGCGTGGCCGCCTCGGACGAGGAGGACGGCGTGGGCCTGGTCGGCCTGGACGGCGAGGGCGTGGCCCCCGCCTTCCCGGCGTCGATCGGGCGGTCCTCGCGCAGCGCCGTCCACAGCGTCTCGGCGCTGTCGATCCAGACCAGGCGGTTTGCGTCCTCCGGGTCCGGTCCGTTCGGCACCGTGATGAAGCGGATCTTCTTCAGTCCGACCTTCTGGATGTCCTGGGCGAAGCCGGCCAGCCTGGACAGGCTGGCCAACTCGGGGTTCATCACGAGTGACTTGGTCACCGCGTCCAGGAAGGAGTAGGTGCGCGCCGGGTTGGCCAGGGTGCCGGCGCTGGTCGCCTTCTGCAGCACCGAGGAGAGGAAGGCCTGCTGGCGGTCGATCCGGCCCAGGTCGCTGCCATCGCCGATCTTGTAGCGCTCTCGGACGTAGGCCAGCGCCGTCGTTCCGTTCACCTCGCTGCGACCCGCCGGGAGGTGGATGCCGTGCTTGGGGTCGTCGACCGGTTCGGCCAGGCAGATCGGTACCGTGCCGAGGGCATCGACCACGTTCTTGAACCCGTTGAAGTCGACCACCACCCAGTGGTCGATCCGCAGACCGGTCAGCGACTCCACGGTCTTCAGGGTGCAGGCCGGTCCCCCGGTGGTGAACGCATCGTTGAACATCCGCCGCGAACCCGCAGTGATCAACTCGGTGGCGGGGTCCAGGCAGTCCGGGACCTGGACCACCGAGTCCCGCGGGATGCTCACGGCCGCGGCCCAGGTGCGGTCGGCCGCCAGGTGCACCACCAGTGTGGTGTCCGACCGTGCGCCGTCCTCCTTGCCGCCGATGAAGCCGTTGGCGCCGTCCCGGGAATCGGAGCCCATCACCAGGATGGTGATCGCCCGACCGCCGTCCGGGTTGACCGGCGCGGCCGACGGCCGTGCGGTGCCGAGCATCGGCGTCAGATCGACGGTGCGGATGTTGCCCTGCAGCACCTTCAGTGCGACCAGGCTGCCGCCACCGGCCACCAGGACCAGGACTCCGAGGGTGGCCAGGATGCGCCGTCCCCAGCTCACCCGTCGGGCACGGGCGTGCGATCCGCGCCGCGCCGACCTGGATGCCACCACCCGATCGTCCCATGGGCGCGGGGACTCGACGGGCGGTCCGTTCGGACGGTCCGTTCGGACGGTTCGAGCGGCGGGCCCGGGGCCGTCCGGGCTAATCTCGCCGTCATGCCACTTCCTACGACCGTCGAGTCGCCGTTCCAGATCACGGAACTGCTGACCGGTCCCTGGGCGCCGATCACCGAGAACCCGGTGCTGGAGATGAGCGGCCGCGACGTCGTCGTCTCCTGCCCCCAGGTCACTGCCCGCCTGGTCTACACCCCCCTTCCCGGCTTCGCCCAGGACCTGCCCACCGGTCGGTGGGGAAGCCAGGAGCGCAGTCTGGACGGCGTACCCGGGCACAAGGACGCGGGCCCCGGCCTGCGTCGGTTCGCCTTCCTCGACGCGCCCGTGCACGGAGCGTTGCACCAGATCCTGGACACCAGCCGGCTGGTGTCCGACTACTGCGTGATCCACACCCACGACGATGCGGCCGAGCTCAATGTGCTGCTGCCGGGTGATCCGCAGCAGCCGTTGGAGTTCGCCCTGTACAACGAGGGTGCCTTCACCGGCCGTGCGCCGTTGTCGATGTGGATCCCGGTGCATGCCGGGCACTGCGCGATGGCCAGCGCCGGGACCGGGTTCTTCTTCGTCCTCAGGATGCCGCTGATCTGAACACCGGCTCGGCGCAGCTCAGCTGGGGCTCAGCGGGGGCTCAGCGGACGGTGACCACGCTGGTCGTTGCGGCGATGGTGCGATCGGTGGCCGGGATCGCCACCCGGTACGTGCCTCCGGACACCAGCCCGGTCACCGTCAGCTGGCCGCTGGACGGCGCCGCGCGGCTGGTCACCGTGGTCCAGGTCGACCCGCTCAGTCGCTGCACCCGGATCACGGTCCCGCTGGCCGTCGGCGCCACGGTCAGCACCAGGGACCGTGTGCCCGCCGTGATCCCGACCTGCGGCAGGGCCTCGACCAGCACCGGACGGGCCACTGAGGCCGCAGCCCGCGCCGCGCCGGCGTACCGGGCGCTGAGGGTGAGATGGCCGCTCACGACGACCGACGCGGAGACCTGCCCGCCGGTACCGGTGGATCGGGTCAGGCAGGTGGCACCCGTCGATGGAGCCACTGCGGTGCACAGCGTGACGGGTGCCCCGGCCAGTGCCGAGCCGGCCACCGTGAGCCGATAGGTGACCGACGCGGTCGTGCGGTAGGTCGCCCGGCCCGGCGCCGAGACCACGGTGAGCGTGGTGGGCTGCAGCGGTGACCCCGTGCCCCCCGGCGGGATCGCCGAGCCACCGGTCATCGAGCGGGCCAGCGCGATCGCCGCGACGGGCTGGATCAGGCCGTAGCCGCTGAGATTGTCCCGGCCCGCAGTCTCGATGTCGCGCGCCGATCGCTGCAGCGCGCTCATCACCTCGGACGGGGTCAGCCGCGGGGCTGCCGCCTTGACCAGGGCGGCCGCCGCCGAGGCGAAGGCGCAGGCCATCGAGCTGCCGTCGAGAGACTGGTAGGCGTTTGTACGGTAGGTGGAGATGATCCCCACGCCCGGAGCGACCACATCGACGTAGCTGCCGGAGTTGGAGAAGTCTGCCGCCCGGTCGCTCTGCGTGCTGGCGCCGACGCCCAGCACGCCGGGGAGCGAGGCCGGGTACATCGCCGGGTTGCCGTCCTTCCGAAGGTTGCCGCCGGCGCTGACCACGATGGCGCCACGCTGGACGGCGTAGGCGACGGCGGCCGCCTCGGCCGGCGAGTTGTCGGCCGACCCGACCGACAGGTTGATCACCGAGGCGCCCTGATCCACGGCCCAGACGATGCCGTTGGCCAGATTGGCGTCGGTGCCCGCTCCGCCGGCGTCGAGCACACGGACCGGCAGGATGCGTACGCCCTGGGCCAGCCCGGCGACCCCGATCCCGTTGCCCGCCAGTGCGGCGATCAGCCCCGCGACATGGGTCCCGTGCCCGTTCGGATCGATGCGTCCGGTCCCGCCGCTGACGTAGTCCCGACCGTTGAGGACGACGCCGGCGAGATCGGGATGCGCGGCCACGCCGGTGTCCACCACGGCGACGATCAACCCTGCCCCGTTCTGGCGGGCCCAGGCCTGCTCGGCCGTCAGATGATCGAGGGCCCACAACTGGGGGCGGTAGGGATCGACCGCCAAGGTGCGCACGGTGCTGGCAATGCTGACGGAGAGCACTCCCGGGTCGGCCAGGGCCTGGTCGACCAGCGCCCCGGCGCGGCCCCGGTCGGCGGCGTCCACGGTGGTCACCACCGGACGCCCACCGACCTCGCGCACGGTCACCAGGCTGACCGGCCCACGCACCGGGGCCCGGCCGAGCACCATGTTCGCCGCCTGCTTGGGGCGGGCCCTGAGCGGCTCCGCCCAGGCCGTCGCCGGGGTTCTCGCGGGTTCCGCAGCGGCCTGCACGGTGGTGGGGGCGGGCGCGTTGGGGAGGTCCGGCGCCACGGCATCGGCCCGTGGGTCGGTGGCGGTGTCCGGTGCCGGAGTGACGGCTGCGGCGGGGACCGCGGCAGCGGTGACTCCCGCGTCGGGGACAGCCGGGTCAGGGACAGCCGGGTGGGGGACAGCCGCTTCGGGGACCGACGCGTCGGAGACGAGCGGCGCGTCGGTCGGTGCGGTCGCCGGCGGACCCTGGAGGTCGGCCTGCAGTGTGGTGGGGTTTCGTGGGGGCTGCAGCGCCGACCAGATCCCGGTGCTCAGCACCGCTGGGGTCAGGACGACGGCCACCAGCGGGAGTGCTCTCCAGTTCGCACGGCGCCGAGGCGCGGCATGGGACGGAGAGTATCGTTTCACCTACATACAGTGACATGTTCGCGACGCCAGGACCAGCGATCTGAGGGTATCGGAGGGGCCTGCCGGATTTTTTTGATTCCGGCGGCACCACCTACTCCGGTGCAGGAGCACTCGGTGGCTAGTCTTCCCCGGTGGGTCATTTCATGAAGGACTTCAAGATCTTCGCCCTGTCCGGAAACGTGGTCGACCTGGCCATCGGAATCATCCTGGGCATCGCCTTCGGCGCCGTGGTCGACACCTTCGCCAACAACGTGCTGCTGCAGCTGATCGGTGCCGTGGTGAAGCTGCCCGACCCGAGCGGTCTGTCGGTGAAGATCAACGGAACCCAGATCGAGTACGGCCTGTTCCTGGCCGCGCTGATCAACTTCCTGCTGATCGCGGTGGTCCTACTGCTGATGGTGCGGGTGCTGATCCGGGTGGGCATGAATTTCCGCGCCCAGGGGAACCGTGAGTGCGACTTCTGCAAGAGCTTCATCCCGGTCGACGCCACCCGGTGCATGTTCTGCACCAGCGAGATCACCCCCATCGTCACTGACTGAAGCCTCCCGAGCTCCGAGGCCCCCCGAGCCCCGAAGTGATCCGTTCTCGGCGTGGTGATCGTGGACAGGGGGCTGTCCGGACCCACCGGGTGGGTCGAGTGCGCCCCCTGGTGGTGATCACGGTCGGCCCGGGCGGGAACTTCGCGCGGCGGGTGCGCGTGCAAGAGTGAGATATGGACGTCGACGAGGTCCGCCGCACCCAGCTGCGGCGGATGAAGCTGCTCGCCACCGCGCTGCTCGCGCTGGCGGCGTTGATCTACGTCCTGACCCTGTCCCGCCGGGACAGCGGCTGGGTGGGTTTCGTCAACACCGCCGCCGAGGCCGCCATGGTCGGCGCCGTCGCCGACTGGTTCGCCGTCACGGCCCTGTTCCGCCACCCGCTGGGGTTGAAGATCCCGCACACCGCGATCATCCCGACGCGCAAGGACGCCCTGGGGCACAACCTCGAGGACTTCGTCGCCACCCACTTCCTGGCCGAGGACGTGGTCCGGGAACGGGTGGCCCGCTCACGGATCGCCTACCGCTGCGGCGTCTGGCTGAGCGAGCGGGCCCGGGCCGAACGGGCCACCGCCGAGCTGGCCAGCCTGGCCAGGGGTGCGCTCACCGTGCTCCGCGACGAGACGGTGGTCGCCGTCCTGGACGACGTGTTCTTCCGCAGGGTGCTCGACCGTCCGTGGGGGCCGCCGTCCGGGCGGTTGCTGGGCCGGATCGTCTCCGACGGCGCGCATCACCGCCTCGTCGACGTCGGGGTGGACCAGCTGCACACCTGGCTCTCCGAGCACGAGGAAGTGATCGTCCGGCTGGTGCTCGAGCGGGCGCCCGCCTGGACGCCGTCCTGGCTCGACCAGCGGGTCGGTCACCGTGCCTATGCGGAGGCGCTGCGGTTCGCCGCCGACGTCCGCGCCGATCCGTACCACCGGGCCCGCAAGGCGCTGGACAACCTGCTCACCGAGTTCGCCCACGACCTGCAACACGATCCGGCGATGCAGATCAAGGCCGATGCCTTCCGCGACCGGTTGCGGGACCACCCCGACGTACGCGGGGCGGTGGCGCAGCTGTGGACCACCGTTCGGGCCTCGATCGAGGAGGCGGTCGACGACCCGGCCAGCGATCTGCGCCAGCGCACCGTCGACGCGGTGCAGGCCTTCGGCACCCGGCTGGCCGCCGACGAGGCGCTGCAGCGCCGGCTCGACACCTACGCCGAGGACGGCGCCGCGCACGTGGTCACCAGCTACCGCGACGAGGTGGTCACCGTGATCTCCGAGACCGTGCAGCGCTGGGACGGCGAGGAGGCCTCCCGGCGGATCGAGCTGCACGTGGGTCGCGACCTGCAGTTCATCCGGATCAACGGCACCGTGGTCGGCGGACTGGTCGGCCTGCTGATCCACACCGCCACTGTGCTTCTCGGGTGATGGGCGCTTCTCGGCTGACCGGCGCTTCTCGGGTGATGGGCGCTTCTCGGCTGCCCGGCGTGATCGGCGCGGGTGCCTGCGTCAGGGGCGGGGGTGCCTGCGTCAGGGGCGCAGGTGCTCGAGCATCCGCCAGGCGGGATCGTGGTCGCCGCTGACCGCCGCCGCGCCGCCGGTGTACCCGCGCAGCATGGCTTCGATCAACGGAACCACCGACGCGGTCGAGTCGCCGTAGAGGTGCAGCACGCGTTCGCCCATGCTGGTCTCCTGAGCCACCAGCAGCGCCGAACGGCCCAGCCGGCCGACCAGGGCCTCCTCGAACCCGCGCAACTCGTCCAGGGCGCGCTCGCCGGGTAGCCCACCGGGCATCAGGTCGGAGTAGGTCAGTCGCACCGCGACGTGCTCGTCGAACAGCGGATGATCGACCCGGTGCAACGGGTGGCGGATGCTGGCGATCAGTCGGCTGTCACCGTGCCAGCCCTCCATCACCGCCCAGCGCTCACCGGCCCAGCGCTCGGCGGCCTGCTCGACCACGGCCCCGAGGGTGGCCACCGGGATCGGGTCCAACGGTGAGACGGTCACTGCTTCGACGGCACCGACCCAGCGTTCGACGTCGTCCTCACCCAGGGCCCAGTCCAGCACCAGGAAGGCGAGGTGCGCGCGGGCGTGCTCGGTCATCTCGAAGAAGCGCGGGTGGAAGACCGATACGTCGATCCGGCAGCGCTGGTCGTCGACCGTGGCCTGCGCCACCACCGCGGCGATGTTGACCTCGACCCCGCCGGCCGACATCACCTGACCCGAGTGGAACACGTCCAGCTCGACCTGACGGGCGGGCCGGAACTCCCAGGTGTCGTCGTCCGGCGGCCCGGCCCGGCGCCAGCGCTCGGCGAGTGGACGCAACTCCGGGCGTCCGCCGCTGGAGACCACGAACAGATGCCTGGCCTGTGAGCCGGTGCCGAACTCCCACTCCAGGTCGGGATGGATCCGCTCCACCTGGGGAGCGATCAGGGCATCGACGGCCGCCGTGTCCTCGGCCTCGACGGCTGCGGTCACGTCCGGGCATGCCTGCGCCCACCACGTCCAGAACGGGGCGACGGAGGCGCCTGCAGACGTGGCGTCCCGAGACCGGATCCTGCGACGGAACAACGCCACAGACCCATCACACCATCCGGCGGACGGCGGGACGGGGCGAATGCCGCGACGTCCCCGCAAGCGGATCACCCGGACGGCTCACCGGTCACGGGTCGCGGGGGCGAACGGGGGACTCCACTTTCGGCCCAGGCCTGCCGATGACTGCTGCGTGCATCCCGTCGCCACGCTCGTCGCCGCCCCGGCTGTGACCGGCGCGCGTGAGGCGGCTGTCGCGTCGCTGGGGATCGTGATCCTGGCGATCGTCGCCCGCCTCGCCAAGCCGATCCAGCGCTTCCGGCACGCCCGCCTCGCCGGCGCCACGGCCGAGTCCGCCTTGCTGCTGGCCGGTCTGGGGGCCCCGGTCCGCCCGCCCGCACCGACGATCGATCCCGTGGTGGCGATCACCGTGCTGCCCTCGAAGGCCATCCGGGAGCGTTCCGGGGTGGGGCTGGCCCGGGAGCTGGGCGAGGCGGATGCCGCCCTGGCCGCGACACTGGGCACCGACCACCCGGTCAGCGCGCCGGGCCGGCACCGCACCATGCCGGGCTGGGCGCCCGGGATGCCGCGGCGCGAGGCTGCGGCCGTCGACGTGGAGGCCCTGCTGGCCCCGCTGCCGGCCGAGCCGACGCCCGCGTTGCTGGCCGAGCTCTTCCCGGAGCGGCAGGACCTGACCCGATCCGAGCCGACCCTCCCGAACGCCACGGCGCACATCGAGGTGCCCGACGAATCGCCACGGACCGGCGCGCTGGAGCAGGAGAACGACGAGGCCATGGCCGAGACTGAGCAGGTGTCTGAAACTGAGCGTGAGGTTGACGTCACTACGAGTGGGGCTACTTCGTCGATGAATCCGTCCGAGCCCGGCAGCCGGGCCCAGGCCCGCTACAGCATCGACTGGGGCGAGGATCTGGACTGGAACGAGGCCGAAGGGGCTGCGCACCCCGATGGCTGGAACGACGGCTGGATCGCGGCGCACGGCGAATGGTGGGCCTCGCCGCGGTCGGCCGGAGTCCCGGCCGCCATGCCGGCGTCCGCGCCCGTCGAACTGACCCTGCCGGTCTCCACCCCGGCGCTGGAGTCCGGGCCCGAGCCCGCAGCCACGGGGACTGGCCGCATCGAGGAGTCGGCCACGCTGGCCGCCTGGTGGGGCGCGATCGCGGACGGCGAGATCACCTTCGAGACCGCCGCCGACGTGATCGAGGCCGCCGCGACCGACATCGTCGCCGAGCCCCTGGCCGAGCCGGCCTCCGAGCCGGTCTCCGAGCCGGTCTCTGGGCCGGTCTCTGGGCCGGTCGCCGAGCCCATCGCCGGGCCGGTCTCCGAGATCGACCCCGAGCCGTTCCTCGTGCTGGACCCACCGGAGGAGGTCGACGGCTGGACCATCGCCATCACCTCGATCGTCGACCTCGGGCCGGCACTCGACCCCGCGCCGAAGGCCGTGTCCAAGCCTCAGCCGAAGCCCGAGACGAAGCCCGAGACGAAGCCCGAGTCGAAGCGCGAGTCGAAGCGCGAGTCGAAGCCCGAGCCGAAGCCCGAGCAGGAGCCGGCAGCCGAGCTACGGGTCCCCTCCCAGCGGCACCCGGGTCAGCCCTCGGTCGCCCAGCGCGACGCCCTGCAGCGGGCGCAGTCCCGGCTCGCCTCCGCCGTCACCCGGATCGACGTCGCCGAGATCATCACCGAGGAGGCCGCCCGGGTGGTTCACGCCGACAACGCCGCCCTCGTCGTCCGCTCGCTCGAGGGTCCCCGGGTGCTGTGGCTGCACCCGGGCGGGGAGATCTGGGGCCCGCAGACCCTGTCCGCGCTGCTGGCGCTCGGCGCGCCGGTGCGCGAGGTGATCGACGGCGACCCGCTTGCCGACGGTTCCGCCACGGCTCTGCTCAGCGTGCCGATGGCCAGCGCCGGCGCCCTGGCCGGCGCCGTGATCGTGCGCCGCACCACCCCGAAGGCCTTCACCGCGCCTGACCAGAATCTCCTGGACCGGCTCGCCCGGATGGCCGGCGCCGCGCTCGATGCGCTCACCCGTCGTGGCGTGCTGCGCAGCGAGGAGGAGAACGCCGATCCGGTGACCGGGCTGGCGCCGCAGGACCGGTTGCTGCACGACCTGCGGGTCGCGCTGCGCACCCGAGAGGACCACGGCATGCCCGTCAGCCTGGTCGTCGCCGAGATCGACGGCATCGCCCGGATGCGCACCGAGCTCGGCGCCGATGAGGCGGACGAGGCGCTCCAGCTGATCGCTCACACCGTGGCGTCGACCCTGCGGGTGGGCGATGTCCCCTACCGCCTGGGCGAGGACGAGCTGGCCGTGATGCTGGCCGCCACCGACACCGAGGACGCCGAACTGGTCGCCGCCCGCCTGGCCGACGAGGCCGACACGGCGAGCGCCGAGACCTTCCAGCTGGCCCGCCCGCTGCGGATCCGGACCGCCGTGGTGGCTGTGGTGGGTACCGCCGAGGACGTGGTGGTCGAGGCCAACCGGGCCCTGGCGGCGCAGCGGGTACAGGCCCGCTGGGAGCGGCGGATGCCGAACACCCAGTACTGAACCCGCGGCGGCCGGGGCCGGTTACCCTCGCCGCGTGAGCAGACCGTTGATCGCGATCCCGGCCCGGTTCTCGCAGTCCGCCTCTGCGCTGCGGTACCGGGCCGTGGTCACGGCGCGGGCCCTGTCCGAGGCGGTGCTGCGCGCGGGCGGTGAGCCGCTGACGGTGCATCCCTGGGCGCCGTCCGGGCAGGCCGAGCCGGCGGACGTGGCCGAGCGGCTCGGGTTCGCCGACGGTGTTCTGCTCCCCGGCGGAGGCGATCTGGCGCCGTCGCGCTACGGCGCGGAGGTCGCCCACGGCGAGGTCTACGACGTGGACGGCGAGCAGGACGGCTTCGACCTGGCGGTCGCCGCCTGGGCGCTGTCGGCCGGGGTGCCCACCCTGGCCATCTGCCGCGGAACGCAGGTGGTCAACGTGGCGCGCGGCGGAACCCTGGAGCAGCACATGCAGGACCCGCACCGCGACGTCCTGCTGCCGGTCGCGGTGAACGACCCCGCGCTGGCGGCCGTTCTGGGCACAGCACCGGGCGGTGAGGGGGTGGAGGTGTCCTGCTACCACCACCAGCGGCTGGAGCGGCTCGGCGCGGGGCTGGCCGTGGCGGCCACGGCCGGCGACGGCACGGTGGAGGCGGTCACGGCCGGTGCACTCCCGGGCTGGTTCCTCGGCGTGCAGTGGCATCCCGAGGACACCGCGGCCACCGACCCGGCCCAGGCCGCACTGTTCGACACCCTGGTCGCCCAAGCGATCCGCTACCGCACGGTGGGCTCCTCGAGATAGCGCCGCGCCGGCCGTGCGGGCCGTGGGTCAGCCGCGCCCGGCCGGGCCGGGCAGCCCGGTCGGTGGGGCCACGGTCATCGACTCCAGGTGAATGATGATCTTGCGGAGGCCCACGGTCAGGGCGTCCCGTTCGGCGGGGCTCAGCGGGCTGACGGCCGCCGCCTCCTGCGCGTTGAGCTTCGGGAACAGGTCGGTCATCAGGGTGCGGGCCTTCGGGGTGAGGCTGAGCAGCACCCGCCGCCCGTCGGAGGGATGGGTCCGCCGTCGCACCAGCCCCCGGGCCTCCAGGGTGGACACCACCCCGGTCAGGGTCGACTTGGAGATCCCGGCCTCGGACGCCGCGTGCCGGGTCTCGATGTCCTTCCAGACCCAGACCACCCAGAGCACCACCCATCCGGTCCAGGTCAACTCGTGCGGGGTGAGCACGGTGCGCTCGAAGTGGTTCCTGACCGCCCCCGCAGCCCGGTAGAGATTGCCGACCGCGGCCATCGCCTCGTGGTCCACCGGAAGCCCGGCGAGCCGCTCGGCCACGGCGTGCTCGGTCTGATCGAGCGTGTACTGGCCCGTCACTCGTTCCCCACCCCTTCGAGGGCCGCCGGCGACGAGGCGACCGAGAACGAGCCTAGTCCCGGCGGGGAGGGCGGATCCCCCGGAACTCCCAGTCCCCGCCGAGCGCCGTCGAGAGCACCTCCTCGGACTCGGTCGGCTGCGCACCGACGTCGGTCCGGATCGGGGTCGGCCCCTGGACCACGTGGTTGGTCAGTCGGCCCAGCCCCTCGGCCTCCACCTCGACCACGTCGCCGGGCTGGACCGGTCGCGAGTTCGCGGGCGTGCCCGACAGCAGCACATCGCCGGGCACCAGCGTGATCGTGCGCGCGATGTCTGCCACGAGATAGTTCATGTCCCAGGTCATCTCGTCGGTCGAGCCGTCCTGGACGACCGTTCCGTTGACCAGGGTACGCAGCCATTTGCCGTGGAAGTCCCAGCCGGTGACCAGCCCCGGGCCGAGCGGGCACAGGGTGTCAGACCCCTTGACCCGCAACATGGATCCGGCGTCGGTGTCGCGGAAGTCGTGCAACCCGAAGTCATTGGCCAGGGTGTACCCGGCGATGTAGGCACCGGCCTCGGACGGCGCCACGTTGCGGCAGGTGTGACCGATCACGATCGCGATCTCGCCCTCGTAGTTCAGCCACCGGCACCCCGCGGGACGCACGATCGCCCCTCGGTGGGAGTTCAGCGCCGAGGTGGGCTTGTGGAAGTACGTCGGCGCCGGGGGCAGGGAGATCCCGAACTCCCGGACCCGGCTGACGTGGTTCAGGTGCACTGCGACGATCTTCGTCGGCACCACCGGCGGCAGGTGCCGCGCGTCCTCGACCGCCACCCGTCGCCCGTCGCCGGCCACCAGCTCCTCCCCGTCGCGGACCACCTCCACCACGGCGCCGTCGAGCAGGATCCTGCGGTACTCCGTGGTCACGACAGTCCCTCCTTCACCCAGGACGGCGCGCTGGCCGTCCAGCCGTTCGGCGCCGTGCATGTGTTCTTCACGTCGCAGTAGAAGTCGAAGCTCCACAGGCCGCCCTCGCGACCGATCCCACTCCGGCCGTTGCCGCCGAAGGGCGCGGAGAGATCGCGTACGAAGAAGCAGTTCACCCAGACCGTCCCCGCGCTCAACTGCGCCGCCACGCGGTCGGCGCGTGCGGCGTCGCCGGTGACCAGCGTGGCGGCCAGCCCGTAGTCGGTGCCGTTCGCCAGCGAGACCGCCTCGGCCTCGCTGTCGTAGGACTGCACGGTGAGCACCGGTCCGAACACCTCCTCGCACAGGATCTCGCTGCCCTCCGCGGCACCCGCCAGCAGGGTGGGCCGGAAGTACAGCCCGCCGAGGTCGGTGTTCGGGCCACCGCCGAGCAGGGCCGTGGCGCCGTCGGCCAGGGCCCGCTCGACGAAGGCGCTGACCCGCTCGAAGTGCCGCCGCGAGATCAGTGGCCCGAGGTCGGTGCTCTCCTCGCGCGGGTCGCCCTGGCGGAGTTGGGCGGCGCGGGCCAGGAAGCGGTGCAGGAACTCGTCCTGCAGGCCGCGCGGCACCAGGATCCGCACCGCGGCCAGGCAGACCTGACCGGAGTTGTCGAACTGCTCGACCGCCAGGGAGACCGCGAGGTCGAGGTCGGCGTCGTCCAGGATCAGCAGCGGCGACTTGCCGCCGAGCTCGAAGGAGACCGGGGTGACGGTGGCCGCCGCGCTGGCCCCGATGCTGCGCGCGGTCGGCACCGAGCCGGTGAAGCAGATCCGGCGCACCCCGGAGTCGGCGACCAGCGGCGCCCCGGCCTCGGTGCCCAGCCCCTGGAGGACGTTGAACACCCCCGGTGGCAGCCCCGCCTCGGCCGTGATGTCGGCCAGCAACGAGGCGGTCAGGGGAGCCCACTCCGGGGGCTTGGCCACCACGGTGTTGCCCGCCGCCAGCGCCGGGCCGATCCGCCAGGTGGCCAGCATCAGCGGCGCGTTCCACGGCGTGATGATCGCGGTGACCCCGGCCGGGTCCCAGCTGACGTGGTTGCGGTGGCCACGGGTGGCGAAGTCGGGATGCATTGCGCCGGAGGCGATCTCGCGGAGCTGGTCGGCGAAGAACCGGAAGTTCATGGCCACCCGGGGCATCACGCCGCGGCGGTGGCTGCGGATCAGCGACCCGTTGTCCCGGGTCTCGACCCGGGACAGGTCCTCCAGGCGGGCCTCCACGCCGTCCGCCACCCGGTGCAGGATGTCGGCGCGCTCGTCGGGGGAGGTGCGCGCCCAGCCGGGGAAGGCCTCTCGGGCCGCAGCGACCGCAGCGGCGGCGTCCAGCCGGCCACCGGCGCTGACCTGGGCGATCTCGGTCTCGTCGATGGGGGAGACGTCGGCGAAGGTACGCCCGGAGACAGACGGGACGCGCTCGCCGGCGATCCAATGCCGGGTGTCGACCTGCACACCCTCGACGACGACGTGCTCGGCGACGGTCATGCCTGTTCTCCCGATGGTCGGCGCGGGTACTGTTCGGCCCCGAAAGAGTGTCGTGGCGCCCTGGGTCCGTCAAGGCAAGCCGTGCGGCAAGGCAGGCCGGCCGTGGCGGTGCTTCGGTCGCCGCGGTCGTCTGCGCAGCCTCCGATGGCGTGGTTTGCAGTGCTGTGCACTGCCCCACCTGCGGGGGCAGTGCACAGCGCGAGACAGTACGCGAGCCACCAGACCAGGAGCGAGCCACCAGACCAGGCTCGAGCCACCAGACCAGGCTCGAGCCACCGACAGGAGAGGTGCGACCCGTGAGCGAGTTCAACGCAGTGCCGCAGGGGTTCTTCTACCCGCGGACGGCGAGTGGGCGGTCGAGCCTGTTGCCGCCACCGCCCTGGTTCTACTCCGGCGACCTGCTCACCGTCGAGTACCGCACCGATCCCGAACGCGTCGCGGCCCTGCTGCCCGCCCCACTCGTCCCGGCCGCCGAGGACCCCGGTGCGGTGGCCCTGATCTGGGCCGACTGGCAGTCCTGCGGGGCGACCCGCGCCGAACTGCTCGACCCGGTGCGCTCGCAGTACAAGGAGGCCTTCGTCGTCGTCCGGTGCAGCTTTGAGGGCCGCACCTACAGCCGGTGCGCGTTCATCTGGGTGGACAAGGACTTCGCGATGCTGCGCGGGATCCACCAGGGCTACCCGAAGAAGCTCGGCTCGATCCACCTGACCCGCTCGCATCCACTCACCGAGGGAGCCCCGGCGCTGGCACCCGGCGGCCGGTTCGGCGCCACCCTCGCCGCAGCCGACCGGCGGCTCGCCCAGGTGGTGCTCACCCTGCGCGAGCCCAGTGACAGCAACGGTTTCGTCAACGGGCACCCGATGGCCCACCACCGCTGGCTGCCGGCGATCGACGGAGTCGGCGACGCGCACGTCGAGCTGATCGAATCCGGCGGCGCCTCGGCCTCGATCGGAGCCACCTTCGCCGCGGACGTCGAGGAGATCGCTCTGTTCGACTCCCCGACAGAGGAGCTGGCAGAGCTGCCGGTCCGTGAGGTGATCGGCGGTTTCTATCGGCAGATCGGCGTGGTGTGGGACGGCGGCCGCACCCTCTGGCGGGGATGATGTCCGGGTGATCCCTCGTTTCGTCCTCGTGCTGACCGAGAACTGGACCATGCTGCCCGGGGCCCTGCCGCGCGAGCAGCTGGCGGCCGTGGTCCGCTGGGCCCGCGAGGCCGAGGACGCGGGGTTCGACGCGGTGATGACCAGCGAGCACGTGGTGCTCGGGCTGAGCGCCGGCGAGGCCGGGCGGATGGCCAACCCGCGCGAGTACGCGCTGCCCGGCAACCAGGATCCGGACACCCCGTGGCCGTCGTCCCTGCTGATGCTGGCCGCCGTGGCCGCCTGCACCCGGCGGATCCGGCTCGCCGCCTCGGCGGTGATCTCCCCCCTGCGCCACCCCCTGCTCCTGGCGAAGGACTTCGCCACCCTCGACCAGCTGAGCGAGGGCCGGCTCGTCGTGCAACCCACGGTCAGCTGGCACCGCGACGAGTACCGGGCCCTCGGGGTGCCCTTCGGTGAGCGCGGGGCCCGCCTGGACGAGCAGCTGGAGATCTGGGACGCCGTCTGGAAGGCCTGCGCGGCCGGCGGGCCGGTCAGCTACGCCGGCCGGTACTACGCCTTCGACGACGTATGGATCAGCCCGGGGCCGACCCGTCCGCAGGGCCCGCCCCTGTGGTTCGGCGGCGAGAGCCTGCACCCGGCGCTGCTGCGCCGACTGGTCCGCTACGGGTCCGGCTACAACCCGCTCGGCCTGCCGACGCCGTCCATGCTGGTGCAGCTGGCGGACTCGCTGGAGGCGGCCGGTCGTGGCGGGGACTCGATGGAGTTGATCGGCGGCACCCGGGCGCGCTTCCGCGACGCCACCTCGTGTGCCGACCTCGGCGAGGCGCTGGAGTCCATCCCGGGCCAGGTGGCTCAGGGGTTCGGCACCTTCTGCATCAAACCGAGCCAGTTCATCGACGACCAGAACGGCGTCGGCGCGTTCTGCCGCGAGGTGATCACCCGCACCGAACGCCTGCTGTCGTGAGTCAGGGCGAGCTCGGCACGGCCCTGATCACCGGGGCGGGCACCGGGATCGGTGCCGCCGTGGCCCGGCGCTGGGTGGCCGGCGGCGGCCGGGTGGTGC
>JBAPWU010000672.1:0-8605 GCA_049283855.1 Kineosporiaceae bacterium | reverse complement strand
GTCCTGGCCGGGGCGAGCGCCACGCTGGCCGGACGGCCGGGGGGGCGCGAACTGCTCGGCGACGCCCTCGCCGTGCAGGAGCGGTACTTCTGGGACGAGGCGGCCGGTGCCGTGGTCGAGGAGTGGGACGGCACCTGGACGACGTGCGACCCCTACCGGGGTGCGAACGCCAACATGCACACCGTCGAGGCCTATCTCGCGGCGTCCGACGCGACCGGTGACCCGCTGTGGCGGCGGCGCGCACTGCGGATCGCCACCCGGATCATCGACCAGGGGGCCCGCGGGCACGACTGGCGGGTGCCGGAGCACTTCGACGCCGGCTGGACCGAACAGCCCGACTACAACCGGGACGCTCCCGCCCACCCGTTCCGCCCTTACGGCGCGACGCCTGGCCACGGGGTGGAGTGGGCCCGCCTGCTGCTCCACCTCGAGGCGGGCATGGCGGCGGACGGCGAGGAGCCGCCGTCCTGGTTGCGGCCCGCCGCGGTCGCGCTGTTCGACCGGGCGATGGACGATGCCTGGGACCGCGACCACGGGGGCCTGTGCTACACCACCGACTGGGACGGCACGCCGGTGGTCGAGCAGCACTTCCACTGGGTGCTGTGCGAGGCGCTGGCCACCGCGGCGCTGCTGCACCGGGTCAGTGGTGAGCAGCGCTTCGCCGACTGGTATCGGCGGATGTGGGACTACGCCCGGGCCGTGTTCATCGACCCGGCCGTGCCGGGGTGGCAGCACGAGGTGAACCCGGACGGGTCGCCGTCCGCCGTGACCTGGACCGGCCGCCCCGACACCTATCACGCCCTCCAGGCCTGCCTGATCCCCCTGCTTCCGCTCACCCCCTGCTTCACCGCCGCCCTCGCCGGCTGACGCACCGGGTTGTACTGATCTACGATACGGAATTGTTGTTCTTCGATACGAAACGACGTACCGTAGGGAACATGTCGCGCTACACCGGACTGCTGCGCCTCCTGCTGGCTCTCGTGACCCTGGTTGTGGCCATGGGCTGCGGGCTGCTGTACATCGTCAGCCTGGACCTGGCCGCCACCTACCCGGAGGTGGCGCATCTGCGTGTGCCCATCTTCTTGGCGGTGGTGGTCTGCCTGGTCCCAGGGCTGGTGGCCGTCCAGGCCCTGTGGATGTTCCTCGGGCTGGTGGATCGTGATGAGGCGTTCTCCGAGGGCACCGTCAGGCTGCTGCGCCGCATCCGCCTCTGCTTCGGCGCCATGGCTGCCTGCCTGCTCGTGTCCGTCGTCGCCGTGTGCCTGGCGCTCCTGCCCCTGCAGAGCCCCGCGGTGCCACTCGCGTGGTTCGGCGGTGAGGTGGTGGCGGTGTTCCTGTTCACCTTCGCGGCGCTGCTGGAGCGGCTGTTCAGCAACGCCGTGGAGTTGCGCCAGGACAACGAACTGACGGTGTGACGTGCCGATCATCGTCAACCTCGACGTGATGCTCGCTCGCCGCAAGGTGCGGCTGACCGAGCTCAGCGAACGTGTCGGAATCACCATGGCCAACCTCAGCAACCTGAAGACGGGCAAGGCGCGGGCGGTCCGGTTCAGCACGCTGGAGGCCATCTGCGAGGCGCTGGAGTGCCAGCCCGGTGACCTCCTGGAGTTCGTCCCCGACGGCGCTGCGTCGGACGGGGGTGCTCGCGAGGAGCCAGGGGCGGCACTCAGGGGAGGGTGAGGGTGGCGTCGGGGGGGAGCTGGCGGCGTGCGGTGCGTGGGTCGAGGAGCCAGACGGAGCTGCGGCCCATCACCTGCCACGTGCCCGCCGGGAGGGCGTTCACTCCGGTGACCAGGGCGGTCTCCTCGTCGATCCCGATCAGGCGGACGGCGTCGTGCCCCGGATGCTCGGCCATCCGGCCGGCCACCAGGCCGGGGAAGCGCCGGTCCAGCACGTCGAAGTGCGGCAGCACCTCGATCCCCGGCACCACGCCCAGCCCGGGGATCGGCGGAGCCGCGGCGTCACGGATGTGCGGGACCCGGCCGCCGAGGGCCATCGCGCCGGCGCTGCACCCCGCCAGCGCGGCACCGTCGTGCCAGGCCTGTTCGATCGCCTGCCACACCGCCGTGCCGCGCAGGGTCTCGGTCAGGAAGGCCGGGTTGCCACCGGAGAGGTAGATCAGGCCCGCGCCGTCCACCAGTGCAGCCAGCTCGGGTGCGTCGGCCGTCTCCCGGTCCACGACGGGGACGACCACCTGCTCGGCGTCGATCCGTGCGGCCGCGGCGGCGCCCAGGGCGTGCCAGCGGGCCAGGGAGGCGGGGCCCTCCGGCGCCGCGGCGGTGGCCAGTTGGACGAAGCGGGCCGGGCGGCCGAGTGCGCGGGCGCGTTCGAAAAGGGCGCGCTCGATCGGGTCCATCACCGGCAGGTACTCGCCGGACCCCACCAGCGCCACGGGTCCACTCATCGGCCCATTCAACCGTGCCTGAGCAGGTCAGGAGGCCCAGGTGGGGCGCAGGGGGAAGTCGGCGCGGCCGTCGTCGTGCAGGCGGACGGCGAGGACCTGGTGCAGCTCGACCTGATTGCGCTCGAAGCCGAGGCGCGACCCGGCCATGTACATGCCCCAGACCTTCGCCGTGGCCAGCCCCACCTCGGCCACGCACTCGTCCCAGTGCGCGACCAGGTTGTCGCACCAGGCCCCGCAGGTCCTCGCGTAGTGCTCGCGCAGGTTCTCCTCGTGGCGCACCTCGAGCCCGGCGTTCTGGATCTCGGTGATGATCTTCCCCGAACCGGTCAGCTCGCCGTCCGGGAAGATGTACCGGTCGATGAACCCGCGCTTGACCCGCGGCACGTGGGTGTTGTCCGGGCGGGTGATGCAGTGGTTCAGCAGCCGTCCGCCCGGGCGCAGCCGCTCGCGCAGGAACGTGAAGTACGCCGGGTAGTTCGCCACGCCGATGTGCTCGGTCAACCCGATCGAGGACACGGCGTCGAAGCCGGACTCGGTCACGTCGCGGTAGTCGCAGTGCCGCACCTGGGCCAGGTGCTCCAGCCCGTCCCGGGCGATCGCGGCCTGCCCCCACTCGGCCTGCTCCCGGGACAGGGTCACCCCGAGCACGCTCACCCCGTAGCGCGACGCGGCGTGGCGCACCATGCCGCCCCAGCCGCAGCCGACGTCGAGCACGCGCATCCCGGGGCGCAGGCCGAGTTTGAGGGCGACCAGGTCGTACTTGGCCTCCTGGGCCTGCTCCAGCGTGGCGTCCTGACTCGGATAGCAGGCGCAGGTGTAGGTCATCGACTCACCGAGCACCAGCTCGTAGAACCGGTTCGAGACGTCGTAGTGGTGCTGGATCGCGGCCGCATCCCGCCCTCGCGAGTGAAGCACCCCGTTCACCACCCGGCGCCAGTCGGGCAGCGCCTCCTGCGGCGGGGGCGGCGGCGGAACCAGCCGGGCCACGCCCAGCGCGCGGGCGACACGGGCTAGGGTGAGCGGGTCCGGACGGCGCCAGCGCAGGCCCTCGGCCATCGCCACCAGCAGGGGGTAGGGGTCGCCGGGGTGCACCCCGACCAGGTCCATGTCGCCGGAGACGTAGGCCCGGGCCATGCCGAGCGAGCCCGGAGCCGTGGCCAGGTAGGCCACCCCCCGCGGCGAGTTCACGTGCAGGCCGAGTTCGGCGTCCTGCGGGCCGGTCCGGCTGCCGTCGTAGGCGCTGAACCGGAAGGTGATCGGGGCGTCGGTGAGCAGATCGACGATGTCGGCCAGGCGCATCGTGGCGGGCTCGGGACCGGTCCGCCAGGGGAACAAGGAGGTTGCCATGGGCCACTCCTGCACTGTCACCGTGACCACCCGGATACGGGTGGCCTCCTGTCGAACGAAAGCGACGACACTCTACGTGCCTGGCGAACAGTGGTCACCAGACAAATGGCACATCACGCCGCGACGCCTCACGATTCGTGACCGGGGACGGCGAACGAGGTCAGGCGGAGCCGAGCGGCGCGATCATCTGGCTGGTCCAGGCCAGGGCCGCGAGGTAACTCGCCGCGACCTCGGCCACCGGGACGTCGGCCGCGGCGAGAGCGGCGAAGTCCTCCCGCTCGTAGGCGAGGACGGCGTCGAGCACCGAGCGCAACGGGCCCGGCTGGCCGTTCATGGCCGCCTCGAGCCGGGGTGCCAAAGGAGGGAGCCCGTCCAGCAGCACGTGCGGGGTGACCGCGAGCGTGGTGGCGATGCCGTCGAGCAGGCCGAGCGTGAACGCCGTATCCGCATCCACGGCGCCGACGTGCGGGGCGAGCAGTTCGCAGGTGCGGGCCCGGGTCAGCGCCACCGAGGCGTCCGCGCCCTGGCCGCGCGCATCCGACATCGAGATCAGCACCATCCAGGCCCGCAGCCGCTTGAGGCCGAGCAGCACCACGGCGTCGGTGATCGAGGACACGGTGCGCAGCAGCCCGTTGGTCGCCGAGTTGGCCAGGCGCAGCAGCCGGAGCACCAGGCCCGGGTCGGTCCGCATGATCGACTCGATCTCGCCCATCGACACGTCGGAGCGGGACAGGCGCACCAGCAGCTGCATCGCGATCAGGTGGTCGGGAGACAGGCTGCCGGTGGTCAGGGTCTGCGGGCGGCCCAGGTGATAGCCCTGGAACAGGGTGAACCCTGTCGCCCGGCACCGGTCGAGCATCTCGGCGTCCTCGACCTTCTCGGCCAGCAGCCGGATGCCGGGGCGGCGGCAGTGCTCGACGGTCTCCAGCACCCCCTCCCAGGTCTGCGCCAGGACGTCGACCTTGACGATCGAGGCCAGCTCGACCAGGCGCTCGGCGCGGGGGGTCCAGACGAAGTCGTCGAGCGCGATCTGGTAGCCCTGCTGATGCAGCCGCTCGACGCCGTCCAGCACGTCGTCGTCGAGTCGCACGGTCTCCAGCACCTCGAGCACCGCCTGGTCGGTCTCGAACGGCACCGGCAGCTGCCCGACCAGGAAGGCCCGGGTGAGGTTGACGAAGCCGGGAAGGTCGCCGAGCAGGTCGTGCACGGCGAAGTCGGAGAACGCGGCCAGGATGGTCGAGGTGGTGGCCTGGTCGCCGTCGTCCACGTCGGCGCCCCGGGCCTGCCCGGTGTCCCGGAACAGCAGTTCGTAGCCGTGGATCGTGCCGGCCAGGTCGTGGATCGGCTGTCGTCCGATGTGCACCGTGCGGGCGATCTGCCCCACAGGGACCGAGCTGATGGCCACAACAGGTCCCTTTCACGCAGTCCGCAACCCCTCGGTGAGACTGTCGGCGGGTGCCGGGGCGAAGTTGAGTCGGGCGGCGCCGGCCTCGAACGGCCCGGCGCCGAGCACCGCGTGCACGGCGTGCAGGATGCGCTGGTTCTCCTGCGCCGTCCTCGAGGCGATGCGCAG
Organism: Kineosporiaceae bacterium; assembly: GCA_049283855.1. Taxonomy (GTDB): domain Bacteria; phylum Actinomycetota; class Actinomycetes; order Actinomycetales; family Kineosporiaceae; genus JADJPO01. Next base: position 3,281 of record JBAPWU010000672.1, on the reverse strand, counting down.
GAAGCGATCGCCGTCCAGCCCCCGCTTGTCACCACAGTCGCGGACGTAGATCCCGTGCCCGGCCAGCAGCGATCCGGCAACCTGCCCGGCAGGCCGGTCGACCTGTACCAGGGCGAAGTTCGCGGCCGTGGGATGAGCGCGCAGACCCGGCGCCCGCCCGAGCTCACCGAAGAAGGCACGGGTGTCGCGCACGTACCGGCGTCGGGCCTGCTCGTAGTCGGCCTGGAACGCCGGCTCGCCCAGCAGCCCGCAGAACCACTCCGCGAAGGTGTTGAGGTTCCACAGCGCCGACTCGCGCAACTCACGCACCCGGCGGGCAGCCATGACGGCGTAGCCGAGCCGCAACCCGGCAATGCCGTGGCTCTTGCTCAGACTGTTGACGACGACCAGTCGCGGCAGCTGGGCGACCAGCGGGGCGACCGTCTCCGGAGCCTCCTCACCGGCGAAGTGGCTGAAGCTCTCGTCGACGATGATCTGGCCGACCGACGCGTGCACCCGCTCGATGAAGCGCACGAGCGAGGAGGTCGCGACGGGTCCGCCGTCCGGGTTGTTCGGGTTGATGATGACGACCGTCTGCGGTGCGTGCCGGTACACCATGGCCTCGAGCGCGTCGAGATCCAGCCGGAAGTCGTCATCGGGCTGCAGCTGATGGGTCACCACGGGTCCCTGGGCGAACTCGTAGTAGGCCGAGAAGGTCGGCACGCTGAGCAGCACGGTGCCGGGCCGGCTGGCGAGCAGGGACTGGATCACCTCGCAGGCGCCGTTGCCGAGGTGCAGGTTCTGCGCAGGCACTCTCAGGTGCGGTGCCAGCGCAGCGGCGACCGCGGGCGTCTGTGACGGGTAGTGCGCGACCATGCGCTCCAGCCGGTCGGCCGGGATCTCCCGCAGCCGCCCCATCACCACGTCCGTGGCGTAGGGGTTGGACAGGAAGCAGGCATCGACCTGGACCAGGCCGGGGATGGCCTGCTCGATCTGGGCGACGCTCGGCGAGTGGGACCCTGACCCGGCCCGCAGCCGGTCGAGCGCGCGAACGACCTCCTCCGGGCTGTACGGCGGCCCGGCGGGGGTCCCTCCCGGTGCCGGCGTCCCGTTCTGCGCGTCTCGCCGGTCCGATCGGGGGACGCCGCAGCTCGGGTGCCCCGAGCAGTGCCGCACGCCGGGCGCGCGGCACATCTTGCACTGACAGTGACAGAACGGTGTGTTCATCGCAGGTTCCTCTCAGTCGAGGTGCGAGCCCCCGACGGTTGCTCGCGCCGCAAGGGCTGCAGCCGCCCGGGTGGCGGCGTTGTCCGCGACAATGGGTCGGGGCGCTGACAGCGACCTGACAGCAGCCGACCGGAGGTCACGACCCGGGGAGGTGGGTGCAGGAGATGCGCGCCTCGCTCCTGGGACATCTGCGGCTGGCCGAGGGCGGTCGGGAGATCGCGACCGGAGGACGGCGAACCCGCGCCGTCCTGGCCTACCTCTTGCTGCACGCCGACACGGTGATTCCCAGCGAGCGGCTCCAGCTCGATCTCTGGGGCGACGACCCGCCGCCCGGGGCAGCCAATGCGCTGCAGGCCGCGGTGTCGCGGCTGCGCAAGGTGCTGCCGGCCGGTCGCCTGGTGACGACCCCGCAGGGGTACCGACTGCACCTGCTCGCCGGCGAGCTCGATCTCGCCCAGTTCGCGCAGGACTTCGCGCAGGGATCACGCGCGCTGGCGGCCGGCCGGGCGCAGGACGCCGCGCGGATGATGGCATCCGCCGTGGCCCTGTGGCGTGGCCCGGCCCTGGCCGACTTCCGCTTCGAGCCGTTCGCTCAGTCGCAGATCGCTCGGCTGGAGGAGATGCGGATCGCCTGCCACGAGGGGAGGATCGAGGCCGATCTCGCCACGGGAGCCGGCCCCGAGCTGGTCGCCGAGCTGAAGGACCTGGTCGCCGAACACCCTCTGCGGGAGCGGTTCCACGGCCAGTTGATGCTCGCGCTGTACCGCAGTGGACGACAGGCCGAGGCGTTGGAGGCCTACCGGGAAGCCCGAGCCGTGCTCGAGGAGGAGCTCGGGATCGACCCGTCGCCGGCCCTGGCCCGCATCGAGCAGGCGGTGCTGCGGCAGGAGGCGTGGTTGGTGTCCGGTTCCTCGTCCGTGCTGCGCTCGAGGCCCGCTCCTGCCTCCTCGGCGGCCTCGAGAAGGCCCGTCACCGTGCTGTGCATCGACGTGCAGTGGGACGCCGCGTCCGCGGCGGCGGATCCGCTGGACCCTGAGACCCTGCACTGGCTCGGCGGCCGCGTCACGGCGGCGCTGGCTGCTGTCGTGGAGCGTCATGGCGGCCACCTGTCCGCGGCCCAGGGGCCACGACTGCTCGGGGTGTTCGGGGTGGCGGTCGTGCACGAGGACGACGCCCAGCGCGCCGCCGCCGCTGCCATCGAGTGCGACGAGGCGCTGCGGCTGGAACAGGCCTCGGTGGCCTCGGCGCACGGTGTGACGCTCAGACATCGCTTGGGAGTGGCCACGACGGAGGCCCTGGTGACCGACACGGCAGCGTTGACCTTCGCCGGCGAGGCGGTCGCCGTCGCCAACGCCCTGGTCGAGGCTGCCGAGGTCGGGCAGGCCCTGGTGAGCGAGCAGACCTTCGAGCTGGCTTCCGGCGCCCTGGACGTCGAACGGCTGCCGACCGGCCGGCTCGTGCTGCGGGCGGTGCGGCTCGGAGTGAGGTCGCTTCCGGTTCGCCTGGTGGCGCCGGTGCTCGGGCGGACTGAGGAGCTCGGCCGTCTCCTCGACTCCTGCGCCACCGCGCAGCGGTCACGCTCGACGGTGTTCGTGACCCTGGTCGGGGAGGCGGGGCAGGGCAAGACACGCACGGTGCGCGAGTTGAGTGATCGACTCGACGGCGGGTACACCGTGCTCACCGGTCGTTGCCTGCCCTACGGCGAGGGCATCACGTTCTGGCCGCTGCGCGAGCTGGTCGACCAGATGACCGGGGGCCGGCTCGACCGAGGGGCGATCAGGGAGCTGCTGGGGGACGCCGCCGACGGTGACGTGGTGACCGACCGGCTGGTACGGGCCTTCGGCCAGGGCGAGCCCGGCACGTCGGACACCTCTGAGATCTTCTGGGCGACGCGGCGTCTGCTCGCGGCGATCGCGCGGCTGCGGCCGCTGGTCGTCGTCCTGGACGACGTGCACTGGGCGCAGCCACCCTTCCTGGCGCTGATCGAGTCGATCGCCGTCCAGCCCGCCGCCGCCCCCCTCGTCGTGCTGTGCCTGACCCGGCCCGAGCTGCTCGAGGAACGGCCCGACTGGTTG
>JBAPWU010000671.1:0-1932 GCA_049283855.1 Kineosporiaceae bacterium | reverse complement strand
CGGCTCGGCCTCGGGCAGCACGGCCACCTGCTCGGCCCCCAGGGCGACGGCGTCCTGCCAGGTCTGGGCGGCCACGTCCCCGAGCGCGACCACGATCACTCCGCGACGACGCACCGGGGCGGCCGTGGCCAGCACGGCCGAGGTGAGGTCGGCGCCGAGGAGGACCACAGCCGCGCCTCCCCGCTGGCGCAGGTCCCGCGGATCGGCGACGACGGTCACAGGCAGCCCGGCGGCCGCGGCCAGCCCCGCGATCCGATCGCTCAACTGCGGGTCGGCGCTCACCAGCACCACCTGTGGCGCGATGGCCGGGGCGGAACGGCTGGACAGGGACGACGGCATCGGTGACCTCCGAGCGACTCGAGGAGTGACGGCGGCGGGCTGACCGCGACGTCCATCCACCGAGGCTGACCCGGTCCGGGACCTGCGACCAGCCCGGATCCGAGGGCTGTGGACACGCCGGGTGATCGGCCTGGCTGGGGACGGATCGTGGCCGACGTTGCGAGCGGGTGACCCGGATCGCCGCCGATGTCCCACCCCAGGGGGAGCCGCACGGGGGTCTGCCACTCCGGGGGGAACCCGGGCAAAGAGACGGTCCCCGCTGGGGGGAGCGGGGACCGTCTGCCAGTCCGGCTCGGGGGGGAGGAGTCGGACAGGCGGCGCGGCACGAGTGCCGGCACCAGAAGTCTGTACCGCAAGGTGAGTCGGCTGCAAGCGCGCCGCACGAATTCGTACTCCGTCGGGTGGAGGCGGGGTCGGCCATCCGGCTGGCATCACGACCGGGCGCGCCGCCCGAAACGCACCCCACCTGAACCGCAATACCCGCCCTGACCAGCCGGAATGCCGCCCGCGGCCTATCCTGGGCTGGTGACCGCCGCCTCGAACGCCCCGCGCCCGCCGGGACCCGGGCGCGCAGCCGCGTTCTTCGACCTGGACAAGACGATCATTGCCCGGTCGAGCACGCTGGCCTTCGCCAGGCCGTTCCTCGCCGGCGGGCTGATCACCCGCCGCGCCGTGGTGCGTAACGCCTACGCCCACTTCCTCTACCAGGTGGGCGGCGCCGACCACGACCAGATGGAGCGGATGCGCGAGTACCTCTCCCGGCTCGTGGCCGGCTGGGACGTGCAGCAGGTGCGCGACATCGTCGCGGAGACCCTGCACGAATTGATCGTGCCGGTGGTCTACCGCGAGGCCACTGCCCTGATCGAGCAGCACCACGCCGCCGGGCAGGACGTGGTGATCGTCTCCTCCAGCGGCGCCGAGGTGGTCGAGCCGATCGGCGCGATGCTCGGCGCCGACCACGTGGTGGCCACCCGGATGGTGGTGGCCGACGGCGCCTACACCGGCGAGATCGCCTTCTACGCCTACGCCGAGAACAAGGCTGCCGCCATCCGTGAACTCGCCGGGAGGCACGGCTACGACCTGGCCGCCAGCTTCGCCTACAGCGACTCGGCCACCGACCTGCCCCTGCTCGAGGCGGTCGGGCATCCCTTCGCGGTGAACCCGGACCGTGCTCTGCGCAAGGAGGCGGTGGCCCGGGACTGGCCGGTGCTCGACTTCACCCAGCCGGTGCGGCTGCGCGAACGGCTGCCCCAGGTGAACGCCCCCTCGCGTCCGGTGGCGCTGACCGTGGCCGCGGTGGCCGGCGGCGCGACGGCCGCCGGAGTGGCGTATCTCGCCGTTCGCCGGCACTCCCAGCGAATGGTCTGACAGGTCAGGCCGGCACGACCGAAGGGCGGGCGGATGAGCCGGGAGGTGCTCGGCCAGGCGGACGACGAGGTGATCGACGTCCCCACGCGCCCGGTGAGCCTGCGCGACATCCGCGACGCCGCGGACATCAGCACCGGCAGCACTGCTGCCGAGACCCCGGACGCCGGACTCGCGCTCCAGCCGGGCCCGCTCGGTTCCCGGCGGGCCCGCGCGGCAGCCCTTGCC
>JBAPWU010000670.1:0-5769 GCA_049283855.1 Kineosporiaceae bacterium | reverse complement strand
GGACGACATCGACCATCAGCGTGACGTCGGGGTCAAGCGCGGTGAACGTGTGCTCGTGCCACCAGAACGCGAACGGGCCGTGCGCCTGCTCGTCGACGAACCGGTGCGGGAAGTCGTGGGCCGTGATCACTGAGGTCATCGTGAAGGGAACGCCGAAGTGACGAGCCCGCCAGGTAACCGCGTCGCCGAGTCCCATCGTCCCGGTGGTCACGCCAGAGATCGCGCGCTCTCCTGAGCCGATCATCGACGCGGTATGGGCGTCGACCGACAGCGAGAGGTCGAAGCACGCCGCAAGCGGCGCCTCGATCCTTGTCTCCAGGCGACAAGTCCGCACTCCTTGAGCGTACGGCGCAACCTGATCGCGCTGGCCTCCGGCAGGAGCGCAGACCACGCGGCGGCGGTATCTCCGCGTGTCACGCAGCGAGCGGCCCGCGAGCTCCATCGCGCCAAGGCGGTCCTGCGCCTGGCCCGGCTCGCCGCCGACACCAGAGCCCGCCGCGGCGAGCTCGCAGCCCTCCAACTCGGCGACCTCGACGGCGACGCCCTCACCGTCAGCCCTGGGACGTGCCACGACGTCGTCGGCCCCCCGAGGACCGACGGGATCCGCCGCCTGGCCCTTGGTGCGACGCCGGCTACAAACGTCGAGGCGAGCAAGTCACCATCACCTGAGACGCGACCACAGTCACGATCACCGACACCAGCAGTAAGGCCATCGCGACCTACGTCAAACCCACCGAGCGCCGCGGCTGGCACGGGCCCACCCAGACGACACCGTCCACGAAGACGTGAGACATACCCCTGTCCACGATGTCCCGAGACACAACCGTTGCCCCGAGATCATGATCAACGTGGAATAGGCGTGGAACAAGTCTCGGTGATCAAGGGTTTGCAGGGGTCACTGGAGGTCTGGAGCCGGACGGCCTAGACTGACAAAGCCCCTGGTCAGGACGGGGGTTCACGGTGGAGCGGGTGACCGGGATCGAACCGGCATGACCAGCTTGGAAGGCTGGAGCTCTACCATTGAGCTACACCCGCGTGAGCCCGTCCGCCTGGATATCGCTGGCGTTGCACAAGCCCTGACCGCGTAGCCTAGTGCCGCACCCGGGGTGGGTGCGACGGGGTATGGCGCAGCGTGGTAGCGCGTCCGCTTTGGGAGCGGAAGGCCGCCGGTTCAAATCCGGCTACCCCGACCACCGCTGGGGCTCACCCCCGGCATGGCGCTTGCGCCTCGTCGCCGGCCCATGCCCCGTGCCGGTCCTGGCCGAGCATGATCATGATGTGGATCACGCTGCGGGGGAAGTGGCGATGTCGCGCCGTTTCAGTGCGATTCTGCGCATCGTGATCTCCATCGTGATCACTGGAGCCGAGCGGGGCACGGGGCAGGCGGAGTGACCGACGCTCATGGCGGCGAGTGGAGGCCGGCGGCGGGTCGAGTGGCCATGATGGAGATCACGATGGCGGAATGTGGTCGCCAGGGCAGCCAGGTCCTCGCATCGTGATCTCCATCGTCCCGGGGAGCGCCCGGGCCCATCGTCCCGGGCCCATCGTCCCGGGGAGCGTCCGGGGCCCATCGTCCCGGAGCCCATCGTCCCGGGGAGCGCCCGGGCGCGGGGGAGAGCCGGGGTGCACCTGTGCAACGCCCGCTCCGGGAGCAGGTGCGGAGCACCGGGTGGGGAGTGGGGCAAACCCGCGCGGCATCCGAGCCCTACAAGGCCCTCGGGTGAGCGTCGACGCCGGTCGGACGGCGGGTGCTTCGCAGGCGGCTACGATGACCGTTTCGAGGCACGTTCCTAGCCGAACCCGTCCCTGCAGGAGAGATCCGTAGTGAAGAGCGCCGTCGAGACCCTGAACCCGACCCGGGTCAAGCTGACCGTCGAGGTCCCCTACGAGGAGCTCGCGCCCAGCGTGGAGGCCGCCTACAAGACGATCTCCGCCCAGGTCACGATCCCCGGGTTCCGCAAGGGAAAGGTGCCCCCGCGCATCATCGACCAGCGGTTCGGCCGCGGCGCCGTGATGGAAGAGGCGGTCAACAGCGCGCTGCCGCACTTCTACGCCCAGGCGGTCGAGGAGAGCGAGGTCCGCCCGCTCGGCCAGCCGCAGGTCGAGGTGACCGACGTTCCCGAGGGCACCACCGGCGAGCTCAAGTTCACCGCCGAGGTCGACGTACGCCCGGAGATCACCCTGCCCGACCTGAGCGCCGTCGAGCTCACGGTGGACGACGTGGAGGTCACCGACGAGGACGTCGACTCCCGGGTGGAGAACCTGCGCGAGCGCTTCGGCACCCTGCTGCCGGTCGAGCGCCCCGCCGTGGACGGCGACTTCGTCACCCTCGACCTGTCGGCCACGGTGGGCGACGAGGAGGTCGACGCGGTCAAGGGCATCTCCTACCAGATCGGTGCCGGCACCATGCTCGAGGGCATGGACGAGGCCCTGGCCGGCCTGTCCGCCGCCGAGACCACCACGTTCGACGCCCCGCTGGCCGGTGGCGACCGGGCCGGGCAGACCGCCCACGTGACGCTCACCCTTCAGGCGGTCAAGGAGCGCCGGCTGCCTGATCTCGACGACGACTTCGCCCAGCTGGCGAGCGAGTTCGACACCCTCGGCGAGCTGCGCGAGGACCTGCGCGACCAGGCCGCCCAGGCGAAGAGGTTCGAGCAGGGCCTGCAGGCCCGCGAGCGCCTGGTCGAGCACCTGCTGGACTCCGTCGACATCCCGGTCCCGGACGGCGTGATCGCCGAGGAGGTGCACCGTCACCTCGAGGGTGAGGGCCGGCTCGAGGACGACGAGCACCGGGCCGAGGTGGAGGAGGAGGCCCGTAAGGGCTTCCGCGCCCAGCTGCTGCTGGACGCCGTGGCCGAGGCCGAGCAGGTCTCGGTCGGCCAGCGTGAGCTGATCGAGTACCTGGTGCAGATGTCCCAGCAGTACGGCATGGACCCGAACAGCTTCGCCAAGGCCGTCGACGAGGCCGGTCAGGTGCCGTCGATGGTCGGCGAGGTCGCCCGGCGCAAGGCGCTGGCCGCCGTGCTGGCCCGGGCCGTCGTGACCGACGCCTCCGGCAACACCGTCGACCTGGAGAGCCTGTTCGGCACCGAGGAGGACGAGGAGGACGAGGACCTCGACGAGGGCGAGGACGAGGTGCTCGAGCTCGACGCCGACCAGGGCGGCCGCACGTCACCGCCCGTGGTTGCCGCCGCGGCCGACCCTGCGGCGGTGTCGCTGAGCAGCGTGGGCGGATTCGTGCCGGACGAGCCGGCTGCCCAGGCCTGAGGGCCCAGCGTCACTGGTGCGCCGTGAGCGAACATGGCTCGGGCCGGGAGCATTCGGACCCGTTGCTGGCGTTAGTGTCGGCACAACCGGGCGGTGCTTCGCCGCCCGTTCCAACGAGCACCGGGGAGCGCCTCTCGTGAGCGACCTGATCGTGCCGGGGCACGGGATCTCGACGATCCAGTCCCCGAGTGCCCGCAGCCCGCAGCCGGGGTTCGGCCTCGACGAGCACATCTACAACCGGCTGCTCAAGGACCGGATCATCTTCCTCGGCTCCGAGGTGCGCGACGAGAACGCCAATGCGATCTGCGCGCAGATGCTCCTGCTGACCGCGGAGGACCCGGTCAAGGACATCTACCTCTACATCAACTCCCCGGGCGGCTCGGTCACCGCCGGTATGGCGATCTACGACACGATGCAGTACGTGCCCAACGACGTGGCCACCGTGGCCATGGGCCTCGCGGCGTCCATGGGCCAGTTCCTGCTCTCCTCCGGGTCCAAGGGCAAGCGCTATGCCCTGCCTCATGCCCGGGTGATGATGCACCAGCCCTCCGGCGGGATGGGCGGCACGGCCAGCGACATCATGATCCAGAAGGACCTGATCCTGCACATGAAGCGGCAGATGGCCGAGCTGATCGCCGAACAGACCGGGCAGACCCCCGAGACCATCGAGCGCGACTCCGACCGGGACCGGTGGTTCACCGCCGAGCAGGCCAAGGAGTACGGGATCGTCGACCACGTCGTGCATGCCGCGGGCCAGGTCAGCGGCGGCGGCGGCACCGGCGCCGACACCTGAACCGCGCCGTGAGCCGACCACCCCTGAGCCGAGGAGCAGTGCAGATGAACCCCACGGGCCGCTACATCGTCCCGCAGTTCGAGGAGCGCACGGCCTACGGGCTCAAGCGCCAGGACCCGTACAACAAGCTGTTCGAGGACCGGATCATCTTCCTCGGCGCGCCGGTCGACGACACGTCGGCCGACGACATCATGGCTCAGTTGATCGTGCTGGAGTCCGGTGATCCTGATCGCGACATCATCATGTACATCAACTCGCCCGGCGGCTCGTTCACGGCCCTGACGGCGATCTACGACACGATGCAGTACATCAAGCCCGACATCCAGACGGTCTGCCTCGGCCAGGCCGCCTCGGCGGCGGCGGTCCTTCTCGCGGCAGGCACCAAGGGCAAGCGTCTCGCGCTGCCGAACGCCCGGGTGATGATCCATCAGCCGGCTCTGGCCGGCAGCGACTACGGCCAGGCCTCCGACATCGAGATCCAGGCCAACGAGGTGCAGCGGATGCGTGAGTGGCTGGAGGAGATCCTGTCCAAGCACTCCAACCGCAGCGTCGAGCAGGTTCGCACCGACATCGAGCGGGACAAGATCCTCACCGCCGAGCAGGCCGTCGAGTACGGGCTGGTCGATCAGGTCCTGGCCAGCCGCAAGATTGCCCATCCGGCGTGACGCCACCTGGTTGACACGCCAGGGCCCGACGGCCATATCCGCTGACATCGGGCCCCAGGTGGCGTTCAATGGGTAGCAACCGGCAGTGAGGAAGGACACCTCGTGGCACGCATCGGTGACGGTGGCGACCTGTTGAAGTGCTCGTTCTGCGGAAAGAGCCAGAAGCAGGTGAAGAAGCTGATCGCCGGCCCTGGCGTGTACATCTGCGACGAGTGCATCGACCTCTGCAACGAGATCATCGAGGAGGAGCTGGCCGAGGCCAGTGAGCTCGGCCTGGTCGAGCTGCCCAAGCCGAAGGAGATCTTCGACTTCCTCGAGCAGTACGTGGTCGGCCAGGAGCCGGCGAAGAAGTCGCTCGCCGTGGCGGTCTACAACCATTACAAGCGGATCCAGGCCGGTGAACCCTCCCGCCGCGGTGAGGACCCGATCGAGCTCGCCAAGTCGAACATCCTGCTGATCGGCCCCACGGGCTGCGGCAAGACCTATCTGGCGCAGACGCTGGCCAAGATGCTCAACGTGCCGTTCGCGATCGCGGACGCGACGGCCCTGACCGAGGCGGGATACGTCGGCGAGGACGTCGAGAACATCCTGCTGAAGCTGATCCAGGCGGCCGACTACGACGTCAAGAAGGCCGAGACCGGCATCATCTACATCGACGAGGTCGACAAGATCGCCCGCAAGAGCGAGAACCCGTCGATCACCCGCGATGTCTCCGGCGAGGGCGTGCAGCAGGCGCTGCTCAAGATCCTGGAAGGCACCACGGCGAGCGTGCCGCCGCAGGGCGGTCGCAAACACCCGCATCAGGAGTTCATCCAGATCGACACCACGAACGTGCTGTTCATCGTCGGTGGTGCCTTCGCCGGGCTCGAGCAGATCATCCAGAGCCGGGTGGGCAAGCGGGGCATCGGTTTCGGCGCGCAGTTGCACACCCGCCGCGAGGACGTCGACACCTACTCCGAGGTCATGCCGGAGGACCTGCTCAAGTTCGGCCTGATCCCCGAGTTCATCGGCCGGCTCCCGGTGATCACGACGGTGACCCATCTC
>JBAPWU010000669.1:0-6348 GCA_049283855.1 Kineosporiaceae bacterium | reverse complement strand
GGGCGGCGATGCCGGTGCCGCGCGGGTGCTGGCGCCGACGCCCGTCCCGCCCTCGCAGGTGGGATCGGTGATGCGCACCAACGGGTCCACGAGGCGGGCGCGACGTCTGGGCTGGGCGGTGATCCTGCCGCTGTTCCTGGTCACGGCGCTCACCGGCGCGGCGCCGACGCCGCCGCGCTGGGTCAGCGTGGACCTTCCTCGGCACGAGTACGCCCGGCTGGCCGTTCCGCAGGCGCTGGTCGCGCAGTCCGGCCCCGAGCGGTTCACCTTCACCCCCGGCAACCAGGGTGCGTCGATCGGGCCGAACACCTTCGACGTCGCCACCGACGGATCGGTGTGGATGGCCGGTCGCGACGGCTTCGTGACCTGGTCGCCGGGCAGCCCGGACACGCCGCAGGTGATCCCCGCAAGGTTCGGCGGCCTGCTCGATCTCGCGGTGACCGCCGACGGCACCCTCTACACCACCGAGGTGCTGAACGGGCCGATCCGGTTGGTGGCCCGCACCGCCACCGGGCAGGTGCGGTGGACCGCCCCGATCACCGAATCGGCAGGGTCGGGCATGCTCCGGGTCGGCGCCGACGGCGTGGTCTACCTGCAGGGCGACGGCGAACCCCGAGCCTGGGTGCCGTTGACCACGGCCGCCGGGGCGGCGCTGCCGGTCGCCGCGCAGGCCGCCGGCAGCTCGCCCTATCTGACGCTGGCGGGCGGGCTGCGCCTCGCCGAGGTATCGACGTCCATGCGGGATCTGCGCTACGTGCTGGTCGGTGGCGACGGCGTGGTGGTGCGGGGCTGGCGGCTGACCAGCGGCACCGACGACATCTCCACCCGCGGCACGCCGGCCGTGCTGGGCGGTGACCTGATCGTCTCGATCGGGAGCTCCCGCACCGAGGGCAGCCAGTTCCGCTACGAGTACCTGACGCTGCGGATCTCGCCGACAGGTCGCCTGGTCCGGCAGCTGGCCACGGACTCCCGGGGCGTGTGGGGCGACCCGCAGACCACGCTGCGGGTCGGTCCGGACGGCGCGCTGTTCGAGCTGCGCACCTCGCCGACCAGCGGCGTGCGGGTGTTCCGGTACGCGCTGACCGCCGCCACCTCCAGCCCGACGACGACGTCCAGCCCGACGACGACGTCCAGCCCGACGGCGACCTCCAGCCCAGGGCCGACGTCCACCCCGGCGGCGACCTCCAGCCCGGCCGTTACCTCCAGCCCGAGCCGGACGGCGGCACCAGCCGGGAACGGCATCGGCACAGGGACCGTCATCGCGCTCCTGACCGGAGCCGCTGCTCTGGCCGCCCTCGCCGCCGGGGTGCTGTGGCGCCAACGGCGACGGTCTCGCGCAGTCCGGACACCTTGATCCACATCGGGACGGCGTGCACACGCAACCGACAGCGGTGTCCCGCTCCTGCGGAGGAGAGGATCCGACAAAACGACAACGCCGCCCTCGGCGCCGGGTCTACAGTGCGCCGAGCGGCTGATCATCGGGGATCAGTGAGGCCGAACGGGGTTGTGACGTGGGGCGCAGTCTTGCATCGCGGGTCGTCATGCTGGTGGCACTGCTCCTCGGGGCGGGGATGCTCGCAGCACCCACCGCGCAGGCGCTGGTCGACAACGGCACCCTCAGCCTCGGCACCCAGACCACCCTGACCTCCACCGGCTGGGAGACCTACGTCTACCGGGCCACCCTCCCGGCTGGACAGCGACTCGGAATCACCTCAGCGGCCTCGGACACCCCGACCGAGGGCAACCTGCAGGTGTTCGACGACGCCACCGGCACCCAGGTCGCCGTCGGCTCGTTCGGCAGCAGGCCCGGTATGGCCGGCCAGTCGATCGAGGTCGCTCCGGCCACCACCTCCCGAACCCTGCGGATCCAGTTCGCACTCCAGGGTGCCGGCGTGCTGCCCTTCACCACAGCGACAGCCACCGATCCCCCCGATCGCCCGATCGCCTGGGACACCCCCGCCACCGTCACGCTCGACCAGCCCTTCCAGCAGGCGCTGCTCACCTTCACCGGTGTCGCCGGCCACCGGGTCGGCGTCACGCTCGCCGGCGCCACGAGCCCCCCGACCCCGCCGAGCGGGCTGACCATCACGATCGAGGGACCGCACCCGTACACCGGGGCCTGGCAACCTCTCTACACCGTGGGCCAACCTGGCCCGGCCCTGATGATGACCGCGGCGAACTACCGCCTGCGCATCGACGGCCAGGGCACCGCCACCGGAACGGTGACCCTCACGATCACCGATGCCACCGACGTGACCGGCACCATCGCGCTCGGCCAGACCGTCACCGCCGACCTGGCCACCCCCTGGACCGTGGTCAGGCAGACCTTCGCGCCGATGCCGGGTGCACGGCTGCGGTTCGAGGTGTTGTCGTCCACCCTGCGCCACGCCGACGGCACCCCAGGCCAGGCCACGGCCTCCCACGTCGTCCCCGGCGGGTACGGCACCATCCGCACCAATCTCGCCATCATCTCCGTCACCGCGTCGAGCCACGTGATGCCGTCACCGATGGGGTCCGTCACCCCGACACTGGAGATCGTGCCGGACGGCGCGAGCACCGGCTCGATCACGTATCGGCTCACCGGCGTGCCCGACAACCCGCCCGAGCCGGCGACCCTGGGCCAGCCGATCGCCGTCGATCTCAGCCAGGTCTACAACACCCGCCGGTACACGTTCGACGTCCCGGCCGGGCAGCGCATTGCCATCGACGCGAGCGACATGGCCCTCACCTCGGCGTCAACCACGCCAGGGCTGGACCTGTCGCTGACCGACGCCGGCACCGGCGCGACCCGGGCCCTCCCCGCGCCGGAACCCGGCCAGACCAGCTACTCCACCATCCTCGCCGCGAGCCCGGCGCCGACGGCCTGGACGCTCCTGCTCGATCCCACCGCGGACACGGTCGGGTCGCTGACGCTGACCCTCCGGGTGCTCGCCGACGTGACAGTCCCGCTCACCACGGGGGCCACCGCCACCGGCGCCATCCCCACCACCGGCGGCGATCTCTTCTTCACCGCCCCCGGCACGCCGGGGGAGCGACCGGCGATCACCGTCGAGGGCAACACGTTGACCGATTCCAGCAACGCCCCCGCCACCGCCACGATGACGTTCGAGCAGAACGGCGGGCCTGTCCCCACCACAGTCACCGATGCCGCCGGCGCCATCGCCCGGCATTCCTTCGTGCTCCCATACCCGGTGGACCCGACCCAGCCCTGGCAGGTCCACGTCACCACCGCGCCGGGGGTCCGCGGCACCCTCTCACTCAGCCTCCGCCCACCGACGCTGACCACGGCAACGGTCACCCCTGGCAGGACCACCAGGCTGCGGTTCAACGGCATCAGCGACAGCGCGGAGCTCACCGTCACCCCCACGATCGGCAAGCAGATCGTGGTCGAGGTGAGCAACGCCAGAACCCCGGTCGACCTGTCGCTCAAGGCATCCAGCGGCTACCAGATCAGCGGTGACGCCACGGACTATCTGGAGCTGGACGCGCAGCAGACGACGGATCCTGTCGTGCTCACCGTCCGCCCGGCGAGGGTCAGCGACCACGTCGGCACGGTCGACGTGACGATCAGGATGGTCTCCAACCCCGTGGTGACGGCCGACGGCCCGACCACGGTGCGCTTCGGCCGGGGGCAGAACCCGCAACTGACCTTCCCGGCAGAGAAGGGACGCCGCGTGAGCGTGGCGATCTCGTCCAGTTCCTGGCAGCCGGGTTGGCGCCCGGTGACGGCGACCCTGCTCGACCCGCAGGGCCAACCGCTCGCCTACGCCGGCAGCTCCACCAGCGGAGTCACCTCGTTCACCGACCTCGAGCCGACGCTGCTCGCGAACGGCCGGTACGCAATCCAGTTCGACCCCGAGTGGGACGCCGCCGGCTCGCTGGTGGCGACCGTCCGGCAGATCACCGATCTGCGGCGGACGGCGCGACTCGGCGTACCGAGCGATCTCACCTTCGCCCAGCCGGGCCAACGTGCCTACCTGACCGTGCGGGTGCCGGAAGGCCGCCAGATCGGCTGGTCGATGCCGCGGACCGCGCTCAGCGGCACGATCAGTCTGCTCGACCCCACCGGCAACCAGATCGGCGCCGACAACCTCGGCTCATCGACCCTGACCGGCACCTTCCCGACCGGCCCCCTCGCCGCGGGCACCTACACCGTGGTGGTCGACCCCGATGCCACCCAGACCGGCAGGCTCCGGCTCACCCTGACCGCCTCATAGCCGACCCGACGGGCCTGCACCCGAGCTCGAGGGAGCCCAGCCCGGCTCCCATCCGGTAGCGCCAGGTCAGCGTGACGGCAGCAGACCCCGACACCTGGCCGGCTCACGCCGACCCACCGGGCTTGCGCTTCCAGGCCCCGATCATCAGCGGCATCAGCACAGTGCGCTCACCGTCCTCGTGCACGTCACGCTCGAAGCCCGACAACCACTCCTGCCCGTCCTGTGCCGAGGTGAGCCCGAAGGCGACCGCCGCGGGCAGCAGGCTGCGGAACACCGCGGAGATCATGGGCCCGGCAGACCTCAGCGGTTCCAGGCGGCCGCCGACGTCGGTGCCGTCGGGAGCGCCGAGGCCCGCCTCGTCGAACAGCTGGGGCAGCCGTGCCCCGATGCGGATGTCCCGCCCGGCCCGGGTGAACGCGCCGAGCGCGACCCGTTCCCATTCCTGCATGGCCGGCAGGGGCGGCAGCATGTCGGTGCTGGTCAGGTTGTAATCGTGGACGACGAGGTGCCCGCCCGGCGCGACCGCCGCCCACAAGTGGCGCAGCACGGCCGCCGGGTCGTCGACATGGAACAGCAGCAGTCGCGCGTAGACGACGTCGAACGGGCCGCCGGGGATCTCGACCCCAGAGGTCAGGTCGGCGGCCAGGAACGCACACTGGGCATGCCCGGTGCCGTGCAGCATCGCCAGGGCCTGCGCGCCGAGCGCGGCGTCGACGTCCACCCCGAGCACCCGGCCGGCGGGCCCGACCCGCTGGGCCATCAGGCGCATCGTCTCCCCGGGGCCGCACCCGGCATCCAGGCAGCGTGCCCCCGGGGCGAGCCCGACGGCGTCCAGCACCCGGCCGGTCACGCCCTCCCAGGTCATCGCCTGGGCCCGCAGCCGCTGGTACTCCTCCTCGGTCCGGCCGAGTACGTAATCCGTGTGTCCGTGCTCCACAGTGGTCATGACGACGATGCTCCCCACGTGCCCGGAGACGGGCATCGTGGAGGTCTCCACGAACAATGGACCGAAACCCGCTGACCGTTTTGTCCGCCGTCGGCGTAGATTCCTCAGATGAACGACCCGCTGCTCGATCGGGACGTCGAACTGACCGCTCTGGAGCGCCGGCTCGTCGCGATCCGGTCCGGGTCCGGCCAGGTGGTCGTCGTGGAAGGCGCGGCGGGCATCGGCAAGTCGAGTCTGCTGGCCGCCGCGTCGCGGTCGGCGGCCGCTCACGGCATGACGGTCGTCCGGGCCCGCGGCGGGCCGTTGGAGCAGGACGCGGTGTGGGGTGTGGCCCGCCAGCTGTTCGAGCCGCTGCAGGCCCGCGACGACTGGGCGGCGCTCAGCGGGGGAGCGGCGTCCCTCGCGGCCCGAGCCCTCGACGCGGGCGAGCCCGAGCCAGCCTTCGCCGGCGACGCCATGCACGCCGCCGTCCACGGGCTCACCTGCCTGACCGGCAACCTGACCGACCGCGCCCCGGTGCTGATCGTCGTCGACGACCTCCATTGGGCCGACGCGGCCTCGCTGCGCTGGCTCGCCCAACTCACGAGACGGCTCGACGAGCTGCCGCTGGGGGTGCTCTGCGCCGTCCGCTCCGGTGAGCCGCCGAGCGATCCCGACCTGCTGGCCGAGCTGCTCGCGGCCGACACCGAGCCGTCGGTGCGACCGCGGCCCCTCGGCCTGTCCGCCACCGAGCAGATCGTCGGACGGCGGCTGCCCGCCGCCGACGTCGCGTTCGCCCATGCCTGCCACGCGGTCACCCGGGGAAACCCGTTCCTGCTCAAGGCGATGCTGGCCCACCTGGCCGCCGAGGGCGTCACCCCCGACGAGGACGCCGCCGCGCGGCTGACGTCGTTCGGTAAGAGTTCGGTGATCCCGTGGAGGGCATGTTCGAGTGCCCGTTCCGCGGGGGCGGGTCGGGTTCGGTGTGCGGATCTTCGGGTGGGTTCAGCCTGACGGGTTGATCGTGGGTGGGTCGTGGTCTCGGTTGCCGGTGGGTCCGGGCAGCCAGGGCAGGAACCGGTCCAGGTCCTCGCTTTGGAGGGGTTTCCCGCCGGCTTCGGCGCAGGCGGTGAGGTAGTCGGTCAGGTAGGTCAGGGGTTCGAGGCCGTGGCGTTCGGCGGTGGCGGTGATGGTCCAGACCCGGGC
>JBAPWU010000668.1:0-2871 GCA_049283855.1 Kineosporiaceae bacterium | reverse complement strand
CAGGGGCATCACCAACACCCTGCGGCCCCTCAACGTCCTCCAGCCCTTGCAGCCGGAAGACATCGACCGGGCCACCGCCGCCGCGACCACACCGGCCGCGCCTGCTTAACCCCGGGGACAGTGGTGCGCTCCCGGCCGGCGGTTGGCCTCCGGCCGGCACCCGCCGCTCTCCCGCGGCCAGTCCCTACGGCCCCGCTGGAACATCCCACCGGCGGGGGGGCACTTTCACGAGGCGTCAACACAGGTTCACTCACGTTCGCCCATCACCCCCGGGCGACTGGCTGCCGCCCACAGGACCGGGAAACCTCTCAGCTTCCCGCCGATCTTCTCCTCGCCCGCGGTCCCCGGGTGGAACAAGGACCGCTTCGGCTTCGACCCCGGGCTTCACACCCCGCAGTCACCCGCGACGCACGCCGAGGCGGAGACAGGCCATCGCGCACTGGCCCGGGTACTACACCCTCGACATCAGTCGAACCTCCTCCGGTGCCTCCCACTTGCACTCATGCACCCTCACGTCGCACCCACCCGTAGGTCGCCTCGAGCACGACCTCAGGGTGCTCCCCGGCCCGGGTCATCACCTCCGCCAGAGCCAGCGGCGAGTTGGTGATCTGTACCCCTTCCAACAACTCCCCGGCGTCCGTCATCCGCACGACGACACTCCTGCGGCGGTGTAGATCGATCCCGACGTACTGCTGACCGTCGTACTGTCCGGCGTAGCGTTTCACTGGGGCCTCCTTCGTCGATTGACGTGAGCACCTCCAGCATCCGCGCGGAGGGTCAGCCGGAGCGAGGCCCCACCCTCAGCTCCTTCATCGCATCAACCTGTTTGAGACACGGACTCGTTCAGTTCAGTGAGTCGTGTCGTCCGGGTCCTCCTTGTCGGGTGGCTTGTTGATCCAGGCCTCCTGGGAGCTTGGGTGGCTCGGGTGGCTTGCGGACGAACCGCTCGGGGTGGGCGGCGTAGGCCAGGTCCAGGACGTCGGCGCGGGCGGCCCGGACGGCGTCGGCGCGGCCGTAGTGGACGTCAGCAGGGGTATGAAGGCCCAACCCCGAATGGTGATGATCATGGTTATACCAGGGGAAGAACCGGGCACAGAAGACCCGCGAGTCCTCGATCGAGGCGAAGGCGTCGGGGAAGTCGGGCCGGTACTTCAGGGTCCGGAACTGGCTCTCCGAGTGCGGGTTGTCGTTGCTCACGAGGGGGCGGCTGTGGGACTTGGTGACCCCGAGGTCGCGGCCAGCAGGAACGCCACCGGTTTGGACGTCATCGAGGAGCCGCGGTCGGCGTGGATGGTCAGCTGGTCGCGGTCGATGCCCTGCTTGCGGATGGTGTCGGCGAACAGCCGCTCGGCCAGGATCTTCGACTCGCGGGTGGCGACCATCCACCCGTCCACGTACCGCGAGTAGATATCCAAGATCACGTACAGGTAGTAGTAGGTCCACTTCGCCGGGCCGCGGAGCTTGGTGATGTCCCAACTCCAGACGCGATTCGGTTGGGTTGCAACGAGTTCCGGTTTCACGGGACAAACCCCGCGTCGAACGGGTCGTGCAGTATGTGCGCGGCAACTTCTGGGCCGGGGAGACCTTCACCAGCCTCGCCGACGCGCAGGCAGCGGCGACCCGGTGGTGCCGCGACGTCGCCGGGATGCGGATGCACGGCACTCTGCGGGGAGCGGACCCGGGCCGGGTCGGTGACGAACCCGGCGTGCTGGGCATAGTCCAACCACCCCACCGACAACCGCGGATTCACCGCATCAGACTGTGTCACAACGGGTTTCAGGTTGTCCGGGACCAACACCGACCGGGCGCGTGAGCGGCCGCTTCCTGGGTCGGGGTCCGATGTTGGCCGCTGATCGAGGTCATGATTGTCCGCCGATGCAGAGCGCCTTGCTCCAGCCGAGGTAGTGGGGGCGGGTGACGAAGCCGGCTTCGATGTGGGTGAGGGTGACGATGTAGGCGCCGCCGCTGACGCCGTGCTGCTTGTCGAGGATCATGTTGGTCAGGACGAGGGTCTTGTCGGGGTCGCAGCCGGGGTCGGCGTGGGTGACCAGGGCGGCGTGTCCGTGGGGGCCGCTGGTGGTCCAGAACGCGAATGCGCCGGTGGGTGGGCAGTGGTCTCTGGGGTGGGCGAGGCCATTGGTCCGCATCGCAGTCCAATGGGCGATAGCGGAGACGTAGCCGGAGTTGGTGTAGCCGTAGGCGCGGCAGACGAGCCGGTCGCACCAGTGCAGCCAGCCGGAGCGGTCGCGGGCGAGGATCTGGGCGCGGTGGACGGCGGCGGCCACCTCGGCGGGGTCACCGGCGACGGCACCGGTGTTGGACGGCGGCGCACCGGTCGTGACCGCTGCGTCCGGTGGCGGGCAGCCAGGTGTGGAGCCGGCCACCGACCCGCGCGGCGGTGTTGCGCCTTCTTGCTCGGACCAGTCGGCCACTCGCTGGGCGACGTTGGTCAGGAACGTCTGCGTCACGCCAGGGAGGACGGGGTAGCGGGGTTGCCAGGCTTCGCCGGCGTTGTGGGCGATGACGAGGCCGTCGAGGTCGCTGCGCTGTTGGAACAGGGGCCAGTCGGGGTGGGCGGCGCGGAGGCGGCGGACGCCGTCCAGCCGCTGGCAGAGGTAGCGGCCTGCGGTGGAGGCGTGGATCTGGGGATCCTCGATGTCCGCGACGCCGTTGTGGTCGAGGTCGGCGTCCCACGATGCGCCGTAGGCCTGGCGCCAGACGGCGGCGTTGAGCTGGAACAGGCCGTGGGTGCCGCCGTTGGCGTCCTCGGCCCACGCGTCGGGCCGGAACCCGGATTCTTGGGCCATGACGGCGGCGATCCACGGGGTCGGCAGGTCGGGGCAGGCGGTGTGGGTCAGGGTGATCCAGGCC
>JBAPWU010000667.1:0-2696 GCA_049283855.1 Kineosporiaceae bacterium | reverse complement strand
GCCCTGGCCCTCGGCGCGGTGGTCGCGATGCTCGTGGTCGCGCTGGCCGCCGCCAGCGTGCTGCGGGACGGTCCCGGCCAGACCCGGGTCGGAGGTCAGCGGCTCTGCAGGGCGTCGAGGGCCACGGCCATGGCCGCCGCGACCCTCCAGTCCAGCTGCCAGCCCTTGACCGACGGCAGTTCGATTTCGTAGACGTCGCGCAGCGCGGGCCGCTTCGTGCTGGACATCACCACCGAGCCGTCGTCCGCGGTGAAGTCGAAGTGGAACAGCCAGGGCACGGGGACCTCCCCGAGCACCGGGACCACCTCCCAGAACCGGCGCAGGATCGCCACGGTGCGGTTGCGTTCCTGGCCCATGCCCTGGAAGCCGTCGGGGGTGCCCAGGTGCCAGGTCGAGCGCAACAGGGACTTGCCGAAGTCCTTGCGGAACCAGCCGATCGCCGTGCCCTGCGCGTCGGTGACGTCGTAGGTGGCGCCGAGATCCATCCGGGAGCGCGCCTTGAAGCCGAACACCGGACGGCTCTTGGACTCGTCGGCGTAGAAGGTCACCTGCTCCTTGAACGCCATCCGCTTCTGCTGGGCGAGGGCGATCAGCCCGGTCTCGTTGCCCGCGGCGTCCACCGCCAGGATCTCGTAGCGGTTGACCATCATGGTCAGCTTCTGGCGCACCCGGAACCGCTGCGCAGCAGCCGGCTGCGCCGCCACGGGCGGCTCAGGGGGGTACCCGTGCGTCATGTCCATCCCCTCGAGTGGTCGTCCCGGCTCACCCTAGACCTCGCTCATGCTCCGGCGAGCCGTCGTTCTGGGCGCGAAACGGCGCCGAAACGACGGCCCCACGGAGTATGAGCAGAGGTCAGGACCAGGGGAGGGGGCGGTCGAGGAGGGTGGCGAGGGCGTCGTTGTGGGGGCGGTAGAACTCGCGCAGCTCAGCCTGGACGTCGGCGTCCATCGGCTCGGCCGGGCGGTAGTTGTGCCGTTCGAAGGCGGGGATCGCCGTGGGCTCGATGCCCAGGAACCGGGCCATCTCGTCCATCGCCGGCTGCGGGCTGCGGTACATGTCCTCGCTGATCATGATCATCATCCGGTCCCGGCCCACCGCCTCGAACCAGCGCTCGAGCTGCGGGGCGTAGATGCCCCGCTCGCGGTAGGTGTACCAGTCGTGCCGGCGGCTGTAGTAGTACGGGTCCGTGGCCATCTTCTCCAGCTCACCGGACACCCGGGCCGGCTCGGCGGCCAGCGCCTGGGCGAAGGTCAGCGGCTCGACCTGGTTGTCCACCCGCTCCCAGTAGTGGCTGTAGGCGCGCTTGACCGGGTCGCGCAGCAGCACGATGAACCGGGCCTCGGGCAGGTCGCGGGCCACCCGGGCGGGTACCCGGGGGTCGAACAGGTAGTAGGGGCTGGACTCCCCGGTGATCACCCGCTGGCCGAGCCGGCGCTGCGCGGCGTGGCGCGCGGCGACGCTGGGGAAGTGGCCGCGGTACCAGTCCAGCCCGCGGTCGTAGTGCCAGTAGAAGTAGTGCGGGCTCTTCAGGTGCTCCCACCGGGTGACCATCGGCATCACCTGGGGGTGCTGGATCAGGTACCGCCAGGCGGACGTCGATCCGCCCCGCTTGGTGCCCAGCACCAGGAAGTCCGGCAGCGGGCGCCAGGTCGCGGTGAGCGAGCCGTAGCCGCGGATCGCGCCCTTGGCGGCGTCCTTGGCCTGGTTCGGCACCAGGTTCTTCAGAGACTTCTCCAGCGTCGTCATGCCGACCTTCCTGGGAGGGGGGATACCGGTGGGCGAGGTCGCCGCACCGCGGCGACCAGGTCATCGAGACCGAGCGGAACACGCTGCGCGGCAAGGACTGTCAGGTAGCTGATGCCGGCCACCACGCACCCGGCGAGCAGGGTGGCCGGCCAGGGGAGCCGGCCGGCCGGCAGCAGCCCGATGGCCACCCGGGCGAGCAGGGCGGGCAGCCCGAAGCCGAGCAGGACGGCCAGGGCCGCCCGCAGGGCCGGGCCGTCGAAGGAGCGCAGGCCCAGACCGGCGCGGACCTCGAGGTAGCCCAGGGTGGCGTCGGTGAGCATCGCTGCCGACCAGCCCACGGCGGCGCCGAGAATGCCCATCCGGGGGACCAGGGCCAGATCCGTCGCGAGCATCACCACGGTGGCGAAACCGGTGTTGGCCGCGGCCCAGTGGCTGCGGTGGGCCATGTTCAGCACCGTGTTCGTGTTGCCGTTGGCGACCACGCCGAGCATGGCCAGGCAGAGCAGGGTCAGCGTGGGCGCGGCCGGGGCGAAGGCCGGCCCGAGGATGGACAGCACGCCGGGGGCGAACACCGCCATCGCCAGGTACACCGGCCACGTGGACAGGATCGCCCAGCGCACGCTCAGCCGGTGCACGTACTGGGCCTCGGCCAGGTCGGCGCGGGCGAAGGCGGCCGCGAGCAGG
The DNA here is from genome assembly GCA_049283855.1 of Kineosporiaceae bacterium. Classification (GTDB taxonomy): domain Bacteria; phylum Actinomycetota; class Actinomycetes; order Actinomycetales; family Kineosporiaceae; genus JADJPO01. The sequence continues at coordinate 266 of JBAPWU010000667.1, read as the reverse complement.
GGGGCGACCGAGAGCCGGACCGCCTGCAGCGCAAAGGTTCCGCTGGTGACGAACCGGCTGGCCGCGGCGTAGACCGCTCCCTGTGCGGCCCCCAGCAGGGCGGTGACCAGCACCACGTCCGACCAGACGATGAGCACCTCGAACGTCGCCGCGACGGCCCGTGGTGCGGTCGCCCGCCAGAACGCGCGGGGTGAGTGGGCCGGATCGAGCGGGACCGGCGGCCCGGGCGGCGGCAGCAGCCGGTGAACCTCACGGACGGCGATCGC
>JBAPWU010000666.1:0-2446 GCA_049283855.1 Kineosporiaceae bacterium | reverse complement strand
GTGCTCGACGTGGTCGGACTGCGAGGCCTCGCCGACGACGTCGAGCACGCCCAGGTGCGCGAGCTGGAGTCGATGCGCCGGGTGGCGTTGTGCGAGAGCGCCGCGCAGGAACTGTCCCGGATCGCCGCGGCGCTGACCGAGCATCTGGCCACCAGCGCGCCGGTCCTGGAGCGGTTCCGTGCCATCGACGACCTCTCCCGCTGCGCCGAGGGCACCGGCGGGGACAACACCAAACGGATGTCCCTGTCCGCGTTCGTGCTCGCGGCCCGGCTGGAGCAGGTGGCCGCGGCGGCAACGGTGCGGCTCGCCCAGATGTCCTCGGGCCGGTACGCCCTGGTCCACTCGGACGCCGCCGAACGCGGCCGGTCCCGCACCGGGCTCTCGCTCGAGGTGGTCGACGCCTGGACCGGCGCCCGGCGGGAGACCTCGTCCCTGTCCGGGGGTGAGTCCTTCTACACCTCGCTGGCGCTCGCCCTCGGCCTGGCCGACGTGGTCTCCGCCGAGTCGGGCGGGGTGCGGATCGACACCCTGTTCATCGACGAGGGGTTCGGCTCCCTCGACGAGGAGACCCTCGACGAGGTGATGGACGTGCTCGACGGGTTGCGCAGCGGCGGCCGCGCGGTGGGCGTGGTCAGCCACCTCGCCGAGCTGCGCCAGCGGATCGCCGTCCGCCTGGAGGTCGCCAAGACCCCCCAGGGCTCCACCCTCCGCGCCAACGCCTCCTGACCGACGAGGCTCGTGGGCCTCAGTCGGCGAAGGCCTCGGGCGGGGGGCAGGAGCAGACCAGGTGGCGGTCGCCGTAGGCACCGTCGATCCGGCGCACCGGGGGCCAGTACTTGGCCCTGGGGTCCTGACCGCCGGGGAACACGGCCTCCTCGCGCGAGTAGGGGTGCGCCCACTCCCCGGCCAGCGACATCGCCGTGTGCGGGGCGTTGTGCAGCGGGTTGTCGTCGGCCGGCCATTCGCCGGCGCCGACCCGGTCCGCCTCCCGCCGGATCGCGATCATGGCGTCGCAGAACCGGTCCAGCTCGACCAGGTCCTCGCTCTCGGTCGGCTCGACCATCAGGGTGCCGGCCACCGGGAACGACATGGTGGGCGCGTGGAACCCGTAGTCGATCAATCGTTTCGCCACGTCGTCCACGCTCACCCCGGTCTCCTTCGTCAGCGGGCGCAGGTCGAGGATGCACTCATGGGCGACCAGCCCGTCGCGCCCCGTGTACAGCACCGGGAAGTGCTCGCGCAGCCGCGCCGCCACGTAGTTGGCGTTCAGGATCGCGGTCGCCGTGGCGTCGGCCAGCCCGTCCGGGCCCATCAGCCTGATGTAGGCCCACGAGATCGGCAGGATCCCGGCCGACCCGAACGGGGCCGCCGACACCGGGCCAACCCCCCCGGGGCGGCTCAGCTCGCGCTCCATCGGGTGGCCTGGCAGGTAGGGGGCCAGGTGCGCCCGGACGCCCACCGGGCCCACGCCCGGCCCGCCGCCACCGTGCGGGATGCAGAAGGTCTTGTGCAGGTTCAGGTGGCTGACGTCGGCGCCGAACCGGCCCGGCTGGGACAGCCCGACCAGCGCGTTCAGGTTCGCGCCGTCCACGTACACCTGGCCACCGGCCTCGTGCACGGCCGCGCACAGCTCACCGACCGTCTCCTCGAACACGCCGTGGGTCGACGGGTAGGTGATCATGACGGCGGCCAGCCGCGGTCCGTGCTCGTCGATCTTGGCGTGCAGATCGGCCAGGTCCACGTTGCCCGAGTCGTCGCACGCCACCACCACCACCCGCATCCCGGCCAGGACGGCGCTGGCGGCGTTGGTGCCGTGCGCGCTGGAGGGGATCAAGCAGACCTCACGCTCGGCCTCACCCCGGGCGTGGTGGTAGCCGCGGATCGCGAGCAGCCCGGCCAGCTCTCCCTGCGAGCCGGCGTTCGGCTGCACGCTGACCGCGTCGTACCCGGTGATCTCGGTCAGCCAGGCCTCGAGCTGGGCGATCAGCGCCCGGGTGCCGGCGGCGTGTTCGGCCGGGGCGAAGGGGTGCAGGGCGGCGAACTCCGGCCAGGTCACCGGTTCCATCTCGGTGGTCGCGTTGAGCTTCATCGTGCACGAGCCGAGCGGGATCATCCCGCGGTCGAGGGCGTAGTCGGCGTCGGACAACCGGCGCAGGTACCGCAGCATGGAGGTCTCGCTGTGGTACGCGCCGAACACCGGGTGGGTCAGGTAGTCACTGACCCGGCGCAGGGCGAACGGCAGCGAGTCCGGCAGCTCCTCGCGGACCGGCGCCTCGGCCGGGGCGCCCAGGCCGAAGGCCTTGGCCACGGCGACCAGGTGTGCGGTGGTCGTGGTCTCGTCGCAGGCGATCCCGACGTGGTCCTCGTCCGCGCGGCGAAGCAGCACTCCCGCCTGCCGGGCCGCGGCCACCACCTCGTCGGCGCGCCCGGGCGCCCGGGCCAGCAC
>JBAPWU010000665.1:0-5161 GCA_049283855.1 Kineosporiaceae bacterium | reverse complement strand
CCCTACGCCAGTCCCGACCCCGTCAGCGCTCACCCCGCGGCCATGCTCCCGCAGCCGCATCGGCGTACCCCCACGCAACCATCGATGATCATGTGCCACACACCTCTTGCATCCCCGGACGGAAGGGGGCGAATCGCATCCGATGCGAAGCCCCCCATCGGCGTTGCTCCGCACTCGAGCCGCGCTGATCCCCGAGCCTCACGATCACCCGCACATCAGACAGACGCGGTCACGGATGGCGCGCTGGGATAGGGACCGACGGGGATGATGGGGCCATGGCCACGTCAGGGTTTCCCGAGCCCTCCTCGACGCCGGACCTGCCTGGCCTGTTGCTGAGCTACCTGGACTACTACCGGACAGTGATCATCGTCAAGATCGGTGGACTGGGCAACGATGACCTGCAGCGGGCCACCGTGCCCTCAGGGTGGACACCGGCCGGTCTGGTCAACCCACCCCCGGCAGACCAAGGGCGGGTGCACTACCCCGTCCGGTGGGATCCGGCTTCCGTGACTACATGACCGTGGCGGAGGCCACCCGATATCCGACCGAGCACTTCGACCTCCAAAGTCAGCAGCTCAACGGGTGATCCCCGGTATCCCAAGGCCGGGGCAGCCTCGACGACGCTCCGCCCGGGGCGAACGGCCTCGTTCGGCGGCGCAGTGCAGGCGGAGCATGGAGACGGGTGATGGTCATGCCCACCAAGGCACCTGGGAATCCGTTCCTGCCGCCAGCGAATCGGGGTTCGACCGCTGTGTGGACGACGGCCGCCGTCCTTACCGCCGTACCAGCGTTGTTCGGTCTACTGCTCACCTACAGCCTCATCCTCGAGTACGGCGGCGCGGACACCCGAACCTTCCTCTCGACGGCTATCGTGATGGCAGTGTTCGCGGCGAGCTCGGCCGGGTGCGCCGTCCGCGCGGTCCGGTCTCGGGGAGCCAATGCGCGGATGGTGCTCTGGGTACCGGTCGTCGCTGTGATCGCCGCGCTGGCGACCGCCGCCGCCGGGATAACCGCGCAGCGCCAGTTCACGACCGAGGAGCAGGCCGCGGCCACCGCGTGCACCGCCGGCAGAGTGGCCCAGCTGACCGCACTGGGCCTTCCCGGCCGCGCGGAGCCGCCCGACGGCCAACGTGACGGCGCCTGCATGGGGATGCCCGTCGTCCCGCAGCCGATCGCACAGGCCGAGGCGACGCTGCGAGCGGCGCTGGCTGCGCACGGCTGGACCCCGGACAGTACCGGTGACGGCCACCCGGTCTACCGCAAGAGTCCCTACCGGCTGGTGATGTACGAGCCCTACGAGATGGCCGACGGAACCATGCTGCGGCTGGCAATTCGGTGACCGGCTGGTAGCAGCTCCGAACGGGTGGCTCTCGGTCCTCGGACCACCGGTAGGACACGCCGAGGGTCCTCAGCCCGATCGGCGAGATCCGATCGATCCTGGAGCGATCAGCCCACGGCGCGGTAGGCGAAGTAGATGCAGATCCCCAGCAGGACGAGCACGCCCGGGACGAGCAGGATCGCGCTGAACGAGCGGTCGTCGTCGGGGCGAGCAGAGTGCCCCAGGGGACTGATCGAGGTCGGCTTCCTCGGGTCGTAGACGATCTGGACGGCGTCGCCCGCCCGCCGTCCCCCCGCCTTGCCGTACGCGGTGTAGTCGGCCCTGACCCGGCCGCCGTGCGCATCGAGGAAGACCACGTCGACACCGCTGACCCAGCCGCAGAATCCGGACGGGACATGCACGTACCGTTCCGTGACCTTGGTGATGGTCGCCGTCGCCGGTATCCCGTGGCCCCTCAGCCTCGCCGCCGCCTTCCACATGCCCCGCGCCTTCACGCCACCCAGCGCCGCCGCCGCCAGGGACACGGCGGCCGCCGCCAGGAACCCCAACCTGCCCGCAGTCCAGACCCTCTGCGTCACCAGGAGCCAGAGCAGCACCGGTGTCATGAAGACAAGGCACCAGGCGAACGCGCCCAGGGTGGCCACGACAACCCTCACCGCCCGCCGCAGCACCCCGCCGCCGGCCTCATCGCCCGGCACGCCAAAGACCCCGCCCCGATCCTCCCCGAACCGTTCGCTGGACGAGGACCCGACCAGCCGAGGATCTCCCGGGCCGACCGGCAACTCCTGGCGGATCTGCCGGACTCGCGGGGACCCCGGCCCTCCCGGGCCGAGCATGAACACCACCTGCCGGCCACCGGCCCGCTCGGACGCGGTCTCGCGTCTGCCTCGCTCGGCCTCGGCCCGGCCAACCGTCACAGCGACCCAGGGGGCCATCACGACCGCCTGCAACACACCGACCACCGCGATCATCAAGCAGACCTCGAAGAGCGTGTCCCCCCGGCTGCCAGCCGCAGCATCCGCGTTGACGATCATCCCGAACACGGCCGCAGCGTAGACCACGGCCGAGATCCACAGCCCGACCACCCACGTCCTGCGCAGCGGCCGGAGCACCAGCACCAGCACGGCGAACGCGACCGGGGTACCAAACCCCACAGTCACCACCGGGATGATCCCGAACGCGGCACCGACCGCCACCGCCCGGCCCCCCACACGACCTCCACCCATCGCTCACCCTAACGCGCCATCCCCAAGCCCGACCATGCGCCCACATTCGCGGACGCGCTCGGTCACCCGACGTGCACCGACGTCAACAGGACACGTCGCCTCCCGGCACCCCCTCCGACCCCGTCCGCCAGCGCCAGGACCCACGCCAGGGCCGGCCCCTACCCAGCCAGGGGCAGCGATACCAGCGGCCGGGCGCCGTGACGGGCGTGGCGCCCACGGTGTGAGGGCCGTCATCGCGTGATCCATTCTGAAGAACCTTCCACAGCACTCTCGAAGGAGACGACGCGATGACCACCCCCTCCAGTATCGGCCCGCAGGGCCACCAGGAGACGGACGCATCACCGCCCTTGGCCTCCACCACAGCATCGAGGACCCCGGCGTGGCAATCGCTCGTCTGCGATGTCGTCGCCGTCTCAGCATCGGGCAACGGGCGCCGCGGTGGTGCCAGGTCAGGTAGCCGGCGGTGAGCACTGGCGTGGTGAGCACGTCGTCTGCGGTGGATGTTGAACCCGAGACCGGACAGGGTCTCGGCGATCCGGGTTTCGGCGATCCGGGCTCGGGTCCGGGACGTGGTGTTGGTCAACAGCCCTACCCGATAGCCGTCGACATGCAGCCGTTCGGGCGCCCCGCGGCTCCTGGTAGGGGTGGCCACGAGAGGGTGAGGACGCCGTGGATGTCGGCGGGACGGCGCGGATGCCGGCCGTCAGGCCCGGGTGGTCTCAGGTTGCGCGTCGAGCTCGGTCAGGCACGTCAGGATCGTCTCCAGGGTGCGCTCGATGTCGCTGTCCAGTCCGACGGAGAACCGGATCAGACCGTCGGTCAGTCCCATGGCGTGGCGTTCCTCGGCCGGGATCTCCGAGGAGGTGCTCGATCCGGGAGCGCTGAACAGGGTCTTGAAGTAGCCGAGGCTCACAGCGAGATAGCCGACGCGCTCCTGTTGCATCCGGGTCATCAGCCGGGCCGCACGCGGGTAGCTGCCGGCGTCCAGCGTCATGACTCCCCCGTAGCCGAACCCGTGGTTCATCAAGCGGTTCAACAGTTCGTGCTGAGGATGCGCGGGCAGGCCGGGGTAGTGCACGGTGTAGCCGCGCTCGGCCAGGCCTGCCGCGAGGTAGGCGGTGTTCGCGCTGTGCTGGCGCATCCGGATGTGCAGGCTGTGCAGGTTCTTCAGGATGCTGGCCGCCCGGTGACTGTCGAGCACGGGACCGAGCAGCATGCTGGTGCCGGCGTTGACGTCGTTGAGCTGCGTGATGAACTCGTTCGTGGACACCGCGCACCCGGCCACGCAGTCGCTGGTCCCGTTCACGAACTTGGTCAGGCTGTGCACGACGACGTCGGCGCCGAGCCTCAGCGGCGAGAGGATCATCGGGCTGAAGGTGTTGTCCACCACCAGGCGCGCGCCTTGCTCGTGGGCCAGGCCGGCCAGGACCGGCAGGTCGGCCACGTCGAGGAGCGGGTTGGTGATCGACTCGACGAACAGCACGCTGGTGCGCGGGGTGATCGCTCGCCGCACCGCCTCGGCGTCGCGGATGTCCACGAAGCGCGTCGTGATGCCCAAGCGCGGCAGCAGGTTCTTCAACAGGGCGTAGGTGCCGCCGTAGATGGTCCGGCTTGCCACCACCTCCTCACCGGCCGAGCACAGGGCCAGCACGGTGCTGCTGATCGCGGCCATGCCCGACGCCATCACCTGCGCCAACTCCCCGTCCTCCATCCGGGCCAGGGCCTCGGCCAGGAACTTGTTCGACGGATTCCAGTGCCGGGAATACAGGAAGCACCCCTCGATCTCGTGCTCGAACACCTCCTCCATCCGCCCCGGGCTCAGGAACGTGAACGTGGAGGAGTCAGTGATCGACGGGTTGACGTCACCGAACTCACCGAAAACGAGGTAGTCCTGCACGCGAGAAGCCGGATCGAAGCTCATCGGATCACCTTCGGGTGCTGCAGCCCACCGGCTGCTGACGTTGACCGGTCACCCACGGGCACACGCCGTCCCCGCAGCGGCCGCAAGAGGACCAAGGGCCCAGCCGTCAGGATAGCGCTGCCTCTGCCGGCCCTCAGGACATGGCGAATGCATCCCCTCGCCGAGCGTTCGAATGCGTAGTTACGCCGCTCCAACGGGCGTCCCCGAGGACCCGATCCGGCAGCGTGCGCTCTGGAGTGAAACGCGCCGTCATCGGCAGAGCTGCGCTTGGCGACGGCGAGGGGTGGCAGCGTGGCGTGCGGTTCCGGGCGCCGGGGGCAGGTCACCGGGGCCATGGAGGTGGCTTGTGGGCGATGCCTCGGCATGCCTCGGGCGCGGGCACGTCGGCTCGGTCGGCGGCCATGCGGATGTAGGCGACCGCCGCGTAGGCGGCGTAGCGCCAGAAGTCGTCGCTCTGCCACCAGGCGACCTCGTCCAGCAGGTCGACGTCGACTCCGCCGTGCTGCGCCGCCGCCGCCAGAACGGCGAACTGCAGCTTGCGCCGGTCACGGCCGGTGAAGCTGCACTCGAGCAGGAAACGTTCCACCATCCCGGCCAGGTCGACCGGATGAGCCCGGTCGACCCCGGCCCAGTCGAGGGCGTCGCCGGCCAGGCGGAGGAAGACCTCACCCGGGA
>JBAPWU010000664.1:0-2126 GCA_049283855.1 Kineosporiaceae bacterium | reverse complement strand
GCCTGGGCCGGCGCCCCGGTGCCGCCGTGGTCAACATCGCCTCGGTCGCCGGGCTGGCCCCCGCGCCCCCGATCGGGGCGTACGGCGCGAGCAAGGCCGCCCTGATCCACGCCACCGCGCAGCTGGCCCTCGAACTGGCCCCGGCGGTGCGGGTGAACGCGGTGGCGCCGGCCGTGGTCAAGACGGCCTTCGCGAGCCTGCTCTACGAGGGCCGCGAGGCCCAGGTGGTCGCCGGATACCCGCTCGGGCGGCTCGGTGACCCCACGGACGTCGCAGCAGCGGTAGCGTTCCTGGCCTCCGGTGACGCGGCGTGGGTGACCGGGCAGACGTTGGTGCTGGACGGTGGAAGCATGCTGTCGGGTGGGTTGACGGGAGGGTTGTCCGCGGGATGAGCAGCATCGCGACGTCCATGCAGGCGTGGCAGGTGACCGAGCTCGGCGAGCCGGTCGAGGTGATGCATCAGCTCGAGATCGCCGTCCCCGAGCCCGGTCCCGGGCAGGTGCTGATCGAGGTCTGGTCGGCCGGGCTCAACTTCGCCGACGTGCTGCTGGCTCGCGGTCACTACCAGGAGCGTCCACCGGTGCCGTTCACCCCCGGCCTGGAGCTGTGCGGCCTGGTGGTCGGGGTGGGCCCCGGCGTCTCGCCCCACACCGTGGGTGAGCGCGTGATCGGCACCGTCGCGCTGCCGCACGGAGCCCTGGCCCGCTACGCCGTGGCCGAGGCCGCGGAGGTCTTCCCTGCCCCTCCAGGGCTGGACGACGCCCACGCCTCGGCGATGCACATCGCCTACCAGACCGCCTGGTTCGGGCTCTACCGCAGGGCGGGCCTACACGTGGGGGAGAGCGTTCTGGTGCATGCCGCCGCGGGCGGGGTGGGCAGTGCGGCCGTGCAGCTGGCCAAGGCGGCCGGCGCGCGGGTGATCGGCGTGGCCGGCGATGCCCACAAGGCGGACGTCGCGCGCCGGCTCGGCTGTGTCGCGGTGATCGACCGCAGCAGCCAGGACGTGGTCGAGGCGGTCCGCCAGGTGGTGGGTGAGCGGGGCGTCGACGTGGTCTTCGACCCGGTCGGGGGCAGCGCCTACGAGGCATCGACGAAGCTGATCGCCTTCGAGGGGCGGATCGTGGTGGTCGGGTTCGCCAGTGGGAAGGTCCCGACCCCGGCGCTGAACCACCTGCTGGTGAAGAACTACTCGGTGCACGGCCTGCACTGGGGGCTCTACCGCACCCGGGCCCCCGAACTGGTCCGGCGCTGCCACGAGGATCTGTGCCGCCTGGTCGGGGCCGGGGCGGTGCGTCCGCTGCTCTCGGCGCAGTTGGCCTTCGCAGAGGTGCCCGAGGGGATGCGCGCGCTGGGCGCGGGGGAGAGCGTGGGCCGGCTGACCGTGGTGCCGCCCGGGTAGAGGCCCGGTCCGCGGGGCGAGGGGCGGGAACGGCGGCGAAGACCCCTCCGCCTCACCGACGTTCGCCAGCCCCTCACCGGCCCCGAGCCGCCCCCCGCCCCGTGGCCCCCGTGTGTGCCGTGTTGCCCGCCCCGGTGGTTCATTCGCACGGGCGCGGGGATTCGTTACACAGCGAGCTCAGGGATGATCGGAGCGTACCAACGTGGCGCGGCCCAGGTCGATCAGCGCCGGCACCACCTCGCCGATCCGGTCGAACCCGGAGCCGACGGTCTGCCCCTGACCGAACCGGTAGTGGATCCCCTCCAGGATCACCGCGATCTTGAAGTAGCCGAAGCCCACGTACCAGGACAGGCGACCCAGATCGACGCGCGGCCCGACGTCCGCCCCGGCGTACCACTGCGCCAGGGTGTCGCCGTCGGGGAAGCCGGCGCCGGGGCCGACCGCGTCGACCACCGGGTTCGCGATCCGGCCCAGACCGTCCCAGTAGGCCAGGAGCAGGCCGAGATCGGCCAGCGGGTCCCCGACCGTGGCCATCTCCCAGTCCAGGACGGCGCGCACCGCGAGCGGGTCCGGCGCCTGTGGGGGCGCCACGACGAGGTTGTCCAGGCGGTAGTCGCCGTGCACCACGCTGCGCCCACGACCGGGCGCCGGCTCGGGCACCTCCGACGCCAGGGCGTCGCGCAGGGCCTCGATGCCGGGCAGGTCGCGGCTGCGCGAGGCCTCCAAC
>JBAPWU010000663.1:0-2906 GCA_049283855.1 Kineosporiaceae bacterium | reverse complement strand
CTCCGGCCCCGCCCCCACCGCTCACCGTCATGCTCCCTCGCTCTGCCCCGCTCACCCTGCCGGACGACCCCTGCCGGACGACCCCTGCCGGACGACCCCTGCCGGACGACGCGGCCGGCCGGCCCGTTCGGCAGTCGTATCGACCACGACGACGGCAGCCGGTAGCGCGACCCGGTGAGCGTCACCCGTACGGAGCCACCCGGGACCGTTCCCCACGGGTCAGGGGAGCACGGCGACCGGCCTCGACGCCGGGCCGTTCCCGATCCCGTTGCCGGCGACCACGGTGATGGTCTGTTCGACGCCCGGGACCAGGCCGCCGATGTGGCAGCCGCCGCCGCCGGGCACGCTGGTGCACATCAGCCCGGACGGCGAGGCCACCGCCGTGTACCCGGTGACCGCCGCGCCGCCGTCCCAGCCGGATTCGCTCCAGGAGAGGTCCACCGTGCCGGCACCGGCGGGGGTCACGACCAGTCCGGACGGCGCCGCCGGGGTGATCGGCCGGTCCCACTTGCGGGCGAGGTACTCCTCGACGACGCGCTGCTCGGCGGGGGTCAGCGCGGTGTCGAACACGATCAGCTCGCCGAGGTCGCCGTCCAGGGCGTAGGACCCCTCCCCCACGGCGCCGATCCGGATCAGGTCGCCGTACGTCGCCCACGATCCGGGGATCGACTCCGAGACCGCCCGGCGGCCGTTCACCGCGATCGAGGTGGTCAGCGTTCCGGCCGACCCGGCGGCCAGCATGGTGGCGACCGCCATGCCGGAGGTCTTCTCCAGGGCGGTCATCGTCGAGCCCTCGGCGGTGCAGGTCTGCGTCCCGATCCTGTCCGCGGTGGGGCTTCCGTAGCCGCCGATGCCCTGGGAGCACTTCCCCGGCCAGGTCAGCAACGCCCCCCCATCGCCGCCGGCTCCGCCGAGGGTGTCCCGGACGGCGCCCACCGCGAAGACCGTGCGATCGCCGCTGCCGACGGCGCCGACCCCCGCGCCGGTCACCTCGAGCCACTGGCTCGGCGTGTTCACGAACGTCAGGGCCGGGTGCCCGCCGAGGGTCGCGGCGCCGAGCACCGGAGGGGTCTTCGTGCCGGAGCCGGCCACGGCGTCCCAGCCACTGGCCGAGCGGTCGGTCCACCGGGCCACCGGGTCACCCGGGGCCGAGCGGGTCGTTCCCTCCACGTCGGAGAACATCGACCCCGCGTCCTGGGCGTCGAGCCAGAGCCTCGTGGCGGACGGCGTCATCACCCGCGCCGGGTAGGGGATCACGGTCGTGCTCACCGGCGGGCCGCCGCCCAGGGCGTTCACGGCGGTGACGGTGACGGTATAGCTCAGCCCGTCGGTCAGACCCTTGATCGTGCAGCCCTTCCCGGACGCAGCCACCGTGCACCCCTCGACCCCGCCGGAGACGTCGACCGTGTACGAGGTGATCTTCGAGCCACCGTCCCACCCGGGCTGCACCACGACGTCCGCGCTGCCGTCCGTCGCGGTGATCGTGACCCTCGGCGCCGACGGGGTGATCGCAACACCCCACTTGCGGGCCAGGTACTCCTGCACGCTGCGGTGCTCGGCCGGCGTCAGCTCGCCGCCGATCGCGATCACCTCGCCGATCCGGCCCCGCCAGAACTCGTCGCCGCTCCAGATCGGGCCGCCCACGGTCGCATCGGTCACCGGATCGGTGGACGCATCCCCGCTCCAGCTGTACGACGGGGCACCGTTCACGTTCAGCTGCACGTCAGTCGGCGTGAGGACCCCGTCGACCAGGGTGCCGGCCGGTGACTCCGCCTTCGGGTCGCTGTAGGTCCAGTCCAGGGTCGGATCCATCGAGCCCAGCCGGAGCAGGTTGAGCACCGCCCGGTCCTGCGACTTGGCCCGTCCGAGCGTGTGCCCCGTCCCGCGGGAGGCGTCACCCCACGTGATCACGTAGCGGGGCGCGTAGGGCGTGGCGTCCTCGTGGGTGGCGACGGCGAAGAGCGTCAGGGGTGAGGCGTCGAGTGCGTCCAGGCCCGTGCCGCGATCGAGCGGGTACCCGGCAGCGGTGCCCTCGAACAGCAGCGCGGGGTGGCCGTTCAGCCTCGACGCCACGGCCTGCCGTTCCGGATCCTTCTGGAAGGCGTCGTGCCCGGCGGTCGATCGGTCCCGCCAGACCCCGACCCACGTCCCGTCCTCCACGACCTTGCCCTCGGCGGTCCGGAGGGCGCCCGGGTGCGCGGCATCCAGCCACAGCGCGGTCACCTTCTCGTTGAGCACTTCCGACGGGTACGGGGTGGCGACCACGGGGGCAGAGGCCGGACCGGTGCCGAGGTCGCTGGTCACCCTCACGGTGATCGTCGACTCGACGCCGTTGGTGAGGCCGGTGAAAGCACACGAGGTGTCCGGCGCGGACGCCACGCACGTGCCGCCGGGGCTGGCCGTCACGGTGGCGTACAGGAGGAGCTTGCCGCCGTTCGGTTCGGGGTCCTTCCAGGAGACGTCGATCCGGCCGTCGCTCGCCACGGCGGTGACCGGGTCGGGGGCGTCCGGGAAGCCCCGGCACGGGTCCGAGGCCCGGCCCACGACACTGGTCCACGCGCCGACCCGGGCCCGCACCGTCAGCGTGACCGGCCGGCTGGGCACCTCGAGCGCCGCCGTGAGCGCGTTCACGCCGGTGAGCCGGTGGCCCTGGTCGTCCTCGACGTCATACGTCACCCCGGTCGGCGGTGATGCGGCCGGAGTCCAGGTCACCGTGCACGTGGTCGGGTCGGTCCGGATGGCGCTGACGGACTGCGGGTCCCAGGCGGCGACCTGGGCGGCGGTGAAGCTCGCGGTGCTGATGGAGGTGACCCGGAAGCTGGCGTCAGTCCCGGTGAGGAGCAGGCACAGGAGGCTGACCAGCGCGAGGCCCCCGGTGGCGGCCAGGCCGCGACGTCGGCCAGGCC
>JBAPWU010000662.1:0-1993 GCA_049283855.1 Kineosporiaceae bacterium | reverse complement strand
ACCGTCGCCCAGGCCTGGCACTGGTTCGACCCCCAGCTCGCCGCGGCGGAGTGTGCCCGGGTGCTGCGGCCGGGCGGCGTCCTCGGCGTGGCCTGGCACAGCCGGGACGAATCGGTGCCGTGGGTGCACGAGCTGGCCCGGACGGTGGGCCGGATGGAGGACATCGGCAGACGCCCCCGGGCGGGCGCTCCGGAGTTGTCCCAGGAGTTCTCACCGATCGAGGAAGCGGTCTTCGGCTACGCGCTGACCACCACGCCCGAGGGGCTGCGCGCCCTGGCCGACACCTGGTCCTACGTGCACCTGGCTGCGGACCGGACGGCGAAGCTCGACGCCGTCCTGGCCATCGGTCGCCGCGCCGCTGCCGCCGACGGCACCCTCGTCGTCCCGCACCTCACCCGCTGCTATCGCGCCCGGCGTCGCGGGGGCGCGTGAGTTAGCCCACCACCCGGCCGAGTGACGGGCCCGGGCGTGGGCGGCACGATGGGCCCGACCAGGTCGGCATGGGCGGGCAAGGAGGGCAGCGATGCAGTTCGGGCGCAGCTACGAGGAGTTCGAGGTCGGCGCGGTGTACAAGCACTGGCCCGGGAAGACGATCACCGAGTCCGACGACCACCTGTTCTGCCTGATCACGATGAACCACCACCCGCTGCACCTCGACGTCAACTACGCCGAGAAGACCACGCAGTTCGGGCGCAACGTCGTGGTCGGCAACCTGATCTACTCAGTGCTGCTCGGCATGTCGGTGCCGGACGTCTCCGGCAAGGCGATCGCCAACCTGGAGATCGAGTCGCTGCGCCACATCGCGCCCACCTTCCACGGCGACACCCTCTACGGCGAGACCACGGTGCTGGACAAGTGGCCCTCGACGTCCAAGGACGACCGCGGCGTGGTCTACGTGGAGACCCGCGGCTACAACCAGGACGGCACGGTGGTCTGCATCTTCCGGCGCAAGGTGATGGTGCCGAAGAACAGCTACCTCGAGGCCCGCGGCGGCGAGCAGCCCGGCCGCCCCACCCCGATCGACCCCCCGGCGAAGGGCTGATCGGAGCGAGGCAGCCGGGCCTGACGTCAACGGTGTGTCTGATCACCGTTGGCGGCTCCGCTCAGTGGTGCCTCACCACCGGGATCGTGATCGTGCCGTAGCTGGCCATCTGCAGCTTGCCGGTGTCGAGGGCACCTTGGCCGAACTCGGTCAGGGTCCCCTTGGCGCCCCTGTAGGGGCCCGTGCCGCCGACGACCTTCGTGGTTCCCGTGACGTAGCTGGTGTTCCCCACCATCACGAACGACCCGGAGTGGGTCGTCCTGATCACGTAGCCCTTACTCGTGGTCAGCGTGATCTGGCCATCGGTGTAGGTGCCGGTACCGGCTGCCATCTTGACCTGGGTGCAGTGCGACCCCTGGAGCGTGACGGTGCCGATCCCGGTCAGCCGAGCGGTTCCCTTGTAGTCGAACACGAACGCCGACGGCACCGAGCAGCGTCCGCCGAAGGTGCTCGTGTCGACCGCGGGGTTCTTCCCGGCGGGGTGGGTACCGACGGTGTCGACCAGTTGCACCCCTGCGACCTGGATCGTCGTGACCTTGGGGTTGTGGGCCTGGCTGGCCTGTGCCGGTGCCGCGCCGATCAGGCACGCGCCGAGCAACGTCATGGCCGCCAGGATTCGGGGAAGACGTCTCATCTGGATCCCCTCCCTCATCGTGACCAGGTGGGACCCTTCCGGTCTACGCCCGCTGCGACGCACCGCCCGAGGCCGTTGGTCATTCGTCGGCCGGTCGCAGGCCCGGGTGCGCGCGCCGACGGTGTGGTGAACTGGTTTCTCCTCCTGATGCTCAGGCAGCACCGCGCAGGCGGCAGGCGGGCCACACCCGGGTCGGCAGCGGAGCGAACCCGTTGAAGCCCACCGTCGAGTAGCAGGTGGTGTAGGCCCCGGCCGAGAGCAGCCGCACCTGATCCCCCTCGCGCAGGGTCAGCGGCAGGTGCACCGGGCTCTTCTGG
>JBAPWU010000661.1:0-4669 GCA_049283855.1 Kineosporiaceae bacterium | reverse complement strand
GTGCAGAGCCGCTTCTCCAGCGCGTCGGCCAGGCCCTCCCGGTGGGCCACCCGCGCGGCGTTGGTCGCGTACTCGGGGTCGGCGGCCAGCTCGGGGACGCCGAGGACCGTGGCCAGCCGGGCGAACTGGCCGTCGTTGCCGCAGGCGATCGCCACCAGGGCGTCGGCGCAGTGCAGCGTCTCGTAGGGGGCGATGCTGGGGTGCCGGTTGCCCATCCCGGACGGCGCGCGCCCGGTCTCCAGCGCCGCCTGGCCCTGGTTGACCATCGCCCCGAGGGAACTGGTCAGCAACGACACCTCGATCGCCTCCCCGGCACCGGCGCGGGCCCGGGCGGTGAGCGCGGCCAGAATGCCGATCACGGCGTCCTTGCCGGTGAGCACATCGACCAGGGCCACGCCCGCCTTGGTCGGTTCGCCGTCCGGGCCGGTGATGCTCATCAGGCCGCCGACGGCCTGGACCAGGAAGTCGTAGCCGAGCAGGTCGGCCCCGGCCCCGCTGCCGAACCCGTTGATCGAGCAGTGGACGACGCCGGGGTTGTGCGCGCGGACGGCCTCGTAGCCCAGACCGAGGCGCTCCATGGTGCCGGGCCTGAAGTTGTTGATCACGACGTCGGCGCGCCGGGCCAGCGCGACCGCCACCTCGAGGTCGCCGCCGTCCGAGCGGTCGGACAGGTCCAGAGCGACCGACTCTTTGCCCCGGTTCACCGACTCGAAGTAGGTCGTCGACTGCGGATCCCGGGCGGTGTACGGCGGCCCCCAGGCCCGGGTCTCGTCGCCGACCCCGGGACGCTCCACCTTGATCACCCGGGCGCCGAGGTCGGCCAGCGTCATCGTGGCCAGCGGACCCGCCAGCACGCGGCTGAAGTCGGCGACGAGGATCCCGTCGAGGGGCCGCCCGGCACTGTCGCTCACGCAGCCAGGCTAGGCGGTGCCGACCACCGCTGTCCTCGGGGGTCGGTGTCAGACTTGGCGGGTGACCACGTTGCCGCCGAGCCGGCACCTGCTGCGGGCCAAGGACCTGGCCGATGCCCGCTACGCCGACGAGCTCACGGTGGCCGACATGGCCGGGGCGGCCATGCTGTCGCCGGCCCACTTCTCCCGGCAGTTCAAGCGGGCCTTCGGGGAGAGCCCGCACCAGTACCTGCTCACCCGGCGGCTGGAGAGGGCAGCGTCCCTGTTGCGCAGCACGGACTGGCCGGTGGCGCGGATCTGCGTCACCGTGGGCCTGAGCAGCGTGGGCTCGTTCACCACGAGCTTCCAGCGCATGTACGGGTTCCCGCCCACCACCTACCGGGCCGAGCATCCCCCGGCGAGCAGCCTCGTGCGGGTGCCGGCGTGCGTCCTGCGGATCTACGGGCGGCCCCAGGTGCGCACGTTTCGAGAAGACGCCGCGCCGGGCGCCACCGTAGAACTGGAACCCGGTAGCCACCGAACAGGCCGCTGATCCGGCGACCGTCCATCCGTTCCGAGGAGCAACGATGATCCGCATTGCCACGGCCCAGCTATGGGTTCACGACCAGGACGAGGCCCTGGCCTTCTACACCGACAAGGTCGGGATGCAGGTCCAGGTCGACGTCACGGTGCCGGAGATGGGCAACTTCCGCTGGCTCACGGTGAGCCCTCCCGAGCAGCCGGAGGTCGCGATCGTGCTGATGGCGATCCCCGGCCCGCCCATGGCCGACGAGGCGACCGCCGCGCAGGTGCGCGACCTGATGGGCAAGGGCATGGTCGGCACGGTGTTCCTGACCACGCCCGACTGCCAGAAGTCCTACGAGGAGATGTCGGCCCGCGGGGTCGAGTTCACCGAGCCGCCGCAGCAGCAGCTGTACGGCATCGACTGCGGCTTCCGGGACCCGTCGGGCAACAACCTGCGTCTGACCCAACTGGACGAGTCCTTCGGACGCTGACGCGTTCGTACGGTCGGGTCACTCCTGGACGCGGCCGCCGAGGTGTTCGGCCAGGAAGGCCTCGGCGGCGGCGTACATCCGTTCCCGGTTCTCGGGCTTGGCCAGACCGTGGCCCTCGTCCTCGAACAGCAGGTAGGAGTGCGGCAGGCCCTTGCCCGTCAGTGCCGCCACGATCTGCTCCGCCTCGGCCTGCTTGACCCGGGGGTCGTTGGCCCCCTGCACCACCAGCAGCGGGATCCGGATCCGGTCGACGTGGGTCAACGGAGAGGCCTGCCGCAGCAGCTCGGCCTCGGTGTCGGGGTGGCCGACCCGCTGGTGCATCATCGCGATCATCGGCCTCCAGTACTCCGGCACCGAGGCCAGCAGGGTCAGCAGGTTCGAGGGGCCGACGATGTCGACCCCGCACCGGTAGAGGTCGGGGGTGAACACCGCCCCCGCCAGCACCGCGTACCCGCCGTAGGAGCCGCCGTAGATGCCGACCCGGGCCGGGTCGACCCAGCCCTGCGCGACCACATGCGCGACGGCGTCCGTCAGGTCGTCCTGCATCGCCAGGCCCCACTGCTTGTCGCCAGCGTTCAGGAACGCCTTGCCGTACCCGGTCGAGGAGCGGAAGTTGACCTGCACGCAGACGTAGCCGCGGTTGGCCAGCCACTGCGCCTCGGTGTGGAAGCCCCACAGGTCGCGCGCCCAGGGCCCGCCGTGCACGTTCAGCACCGCGGGCAGACCCTCGCGGGCGACCCCGGGCGGGAAGGTCAGGTAGCCGTGGATCTCCAGCCCGTCCCGAGCGGTGAACGTGAACGGCTCCATCGGTGCCAAGGTGCCCTCGGGCAGGTCGGCCAGGCTCCGGCGGTGCGGGAACAGGTGCCGTGACTGCCCCGTCTGCGCGTCGTAGAGCCAGAAGTGGATCGGGCCGTCGCTCGGCGCGACCGTGACGGTCCACCAGCGGCCGCTGCGCTCGCGTCGTCCGATCGACACGTCCCCGTCGCCGAGGGCGCGGACGGCGTCGAGGTGCGGCGCGAGCGCGGCGTCCAGCAGCTGGATCTCCTGCCGCTCCCGGATCACCTCGACCGCCTGCACCTCGAGCGTCTCGGGGTTCTGCCACACCCCGCTGATGTCGTAGGCGTCGTCCGCGGCGACCACCACGCGGGTGCCGGTCGCCAGGTCGTGCCGCTCCAGCCGGGTCGCGTTCACGCCGATGCTGGAGAGCACCAGCATCGCCCCGTCGCGGGTGAACCCGAGGACGCCGGTGCTCGCCGCGTCGTCCGGCGGGATCTCCAGGTACGGCCGGAAGTCGCCGTCGCGGCCGACGTGCACGGTGGCCGAGCCGTCGGGGGCCATCGTGGTGCCACCGCGCACGGCCAGGTCGGTGTCGACCAGCCAGTCGAGGAAGCCCTGGTTCTCGGCGATCCGGGTCAGGTCACCGGTGACCAGGTCGAGGCGGTGGACGTCGTGCAGCTGCGGCACGCGATCGTTCAGGGCGATCAGCACGGTGGTCGGGTTCCACCGGTTGTGGCCCAGGATGCGGGCCTGGATGCCGTCGCCCGGGGTGACCAGGCGGGCCTTCGGGTCGGCGTCGTCGAGGAGCGCCTCGGACAGGTCGAGCAGGTAGAGCCTCCAGTTCTCGTCGCCGTCGTTGTCCTGGGCGTAGATCAGATGCCGGTCGTCGTGGCAGAAGGCGTAGTCGCGCACCCCTCGGCCGCGGTCGTGGGTGACGGCGCGCGCCGGGGCCGAGCCGTCGCGCGGGGCCACCCAGAGGTTGAGCACGCCGTCCTCGGGGGCGACCCAGCCGAGCAGGGTGCCGTCCGGGGAGACCGACGGCGACATGTGGTCAGGGTTGCCGAAGAGGACGGCGCGCGGGATCAGGTAGGGCTGCGGCATCCCCAGACCCTACTTGCGGCGCTGGCAGCGGCCGCACCAGAACAGGTTGCGGCCGGCGACCACCTGGGTGCGGACCGTCGAGCCGCAGACCAGGCAGGGCTCGCCGGTCCGCCGGTAGACCGCGTACTCGCGCTCGCGGGGCGCGATCGACCCGGTCGCCGCCAGCTCGTCCCTGGCCGCCTCGACCTGGTCGGGCAGGGTCAGGATCTGCCCCGAGGCGACCCCGAGCGGCATCAGTTCGACCAGGTCGTCCCAGATCGCCTGCCAGCTCCGCCGGCGCACCTCGAGGCCGGGGGTGAACGGGCTCAGCCGGTGCCGGAACAGCACCTCCGACCGGTACACGTTGCCGATCCCGGCGACGATGCCCTGGTCCATCAGCAGCTCGGCCAGGGCTCGCCGGCTGCGGTGGATCCGCGCCCACGCGGCGTCCGGGTCGGCGTCGGCGCGCAGCGGGTCCGGCCCCAGCCGATCCATGATCGCGGCTGCCTCGTCGGGGGTGATCACGGCACACAGGGTCGGCCCGCGCAGGTCGGCCACGTGGTCGGCGTTCACCATCCGCAGCCTGACCTGACCGGTGCGCGGCACGTCGTCCCAGGCCTCCGGCGGCAGCGGACGGGCGAAGCGGGTCACCGAGAACGTGCCGATCAGGCCCAGGTGCACGTTCAGCCAGGCCTCACCCTCGAACTCGACCAGCAGGTGCTTCCCCCAGGCGATCCCCCGCACCACCCGGCGCCCGTCGAGCACGGCGGCGCCGTCCTCGAACCGCCCCTGCGGGCTGGACACGCGTGGCCGGGTCCCGGCGAATGCCCGGTCGAGGTCGCGGGCAAGGGCATGCAGGGTGTGTCCTTCGGGCATGGGGTCGACTCTGCCAGCCCGGGGCCGGTC